>JBFMDG010000392.1:0-7075 GCA_040754135.1 Verrucomicrobiota bacterium | reverse complement strand
GGACAATCGGACTGGGCGCCCGACTTATCGGTTTTTGGCTAAAGGACACTGGATAGGTGGCCGGCAGCCCGATAGCCGGAGGAAAAAGCGATAAGTCGGGCGGTAGCCGACGACACGTTGGGGAACCCGTGGTGCGGCGGTTAAGCCGGGAAAGTGGAGAAGTAACGGGCGTCAGCCCCTACAAACCATGTTTGTAGCCCGTCGCCTCCACGCGGTCGCGGGAACTTTTCGCCTTCGGCAAATTTCGGCGTCTTGGTTCGTGCGCCCCAGGCGATATCCTTGAGCGCATGAAAAGCAAAAAACATTTATGCGAGAAAGTGCCGCGCGTTCCGCGCACCGGTTCGTTGCGGAAAATGGTCAAACAACAGTTCACGAGTTGGCTCAAACGCCAGGCGTGCGCAAGCTGCGAGGAGTTGAAGAAGCACGTGCAAGAGGTCGAAGGCCAGATTGAAGTCGTGGCGTTGGAACTGGCAGGTCGAGGAAAGGAAATAGACCGAATCGTCAAGAAGCTGGGTAAGGAAAAGGACCGTTGACCTCGGCATGGCCCGGCGGATTGTGATCAGCCTCTTCGATTACTCTACAAACATGGTCGCCCCATGGGCGAAGGCGGGATTTCTCTGTTACTGCGTTGATCTGCGCCACCCGACCGGTGAGCACCGCGACGGCAGTATCGTCCGCGTCGGCGCCGATGTGCGGGAATGGTTGCCGCCGTATGCGGCTGTAAAAATCCTGTTTGCCTTCCCACCGTGTACGCACGTGGCTGCGAGCGGAGCGAGGTGGTTTCGGGACAAGGGGCTCGGGTCACTCGTTGAAGCCCTGGAACTATTCGATGCGACGGTCCGGCTCGCAGAATGGACGCGTGCTCCTTACATGATCGAAAATCCGGTGAGCACCGTATCGAGTTACTGGCGGAAACCCGACTACACCTTCGACCCGTGCGACTACGGCGGCTATCTGCGTCCTCCCGGCGATGCCTACACCAAGAAAACCTGCCTCTGGACCGGCAACGGTTTCGTCATGCCGAAGCCTAAACCAGTGACGGCGATTGAAGGCAGTCGCATGCATCGGTTGCCGTTCTCAAATGACCGGGCGATGCTCCGCTCTGTGACACCGATGGGATTTGCTCAGGCAGTGTTTGAAACGAACCGCAATTGATGCGGCTCACCGAACGTTTGCGCGTTCACTGATGGCTGACTCAATGAATTCCACGAATTCATCGTCGTGAAGGCTCTTCATCTCGTGCCAGACGGTCCGAAGAATCGGCATGGCGAAAGACATCCGGATGTCTGTTTGTAACCCTTCCAAGGTTACAAACATCTTCTCCTTCATGGCGCGGTGAACGCTGTCCAGGTGCAAAATGAGGAGTTTGGCAAACAGCCGCTCCTCGGCGGTGATAGGCGCGGTCGAAAGGTCGGCGGCGGGGTCGAGCACGCGGGCAAGCTCGGGCCGCTCGTACATTTGTTTCCAGATATCGCGGTGCTGCTGGGCAACCGCAATCATGTTGCTGATGCGCCGGGCGCGGGCGTCCGCCCGGATGGTGTACACGGTGAAGAGGAGTCCGCAGATGATGCCGACGCTTTGGAGCAGATCAAGCCAGTGCGCGGAAATCCAGGTCAATACCTCCATGACCCCGGATTATACCCCACCGGCCGGAAACGACAACCGCCCTACGACTGCTCCGGGATATCCTGTTTGATGCCGAGGAAGGTCTTCCGGGGCACGCGCACGACCCGCTCGTCCGGGCCGCAACTTGCGGTCGCGGGCATTACTCCCTGGGCGGCTTCGGTCATGTCGATGCCGATGACGGCGAAATCGCCGTCGGCGAGTTCCCAGACGTCGGGGCACTTGTTGAGGGCGATGGTTTGCGCGCCGTTGGCGTGGGGGTCGGGTCCGAGGCGGCGGAGGAAACGGGGAGTGGAATTCATGTGTTCAGGCGGCGAATTTTGCGATGTGGCCATTTCCTTAAACATGTACCCCCCCCCCCCCAGCGGTGCGTCAACAATTAAATTGCGCTCGTTACCAGCAACTTGCGGAAAATCGGTCCGCAAATTCATGGAAATCCCCCATCAGCAGGTGCGAAGCCCGGATGCCGCAAGTTTACTGTAGCCTGAGGGAAAAAGGAGGGCGACCACTTTCGCGTAATCCGGATTGTCTGCAATTGTCGGCAGTTTTGCCGCTTGAACAAGCCATGTTCTTGGTGCCTTTTGACCATCCCTGCCCGGGATCCACCAAGTCTCCTTGGCGGGCGCCGTCGTTTCTATTCCGTGCCGAAAACACTCAACGGCGACTGATTTCCATGGCGGCAACGTTCCCGGTCGGATGAAAGATTTAAAATCTCGATTCGTAGCCGCGTATTTCACCCACAAGGGGCCGCGGCCTTCAAAGCTTCCCTTTTGATCGGTTAGAAAAACAGCCGCGCACGGGACGTCGCTAGCCAACTCAACCAGCCGGTGAGTCGTTGCGTCAATCGACGCCTCGTAACGCTTCCGGAGTGTATGGACGACTTCGAATCCAAGCGGCTGGTGGCCATTCAAATCCTTCAAAAAATCTTCGCCTGGCAGAAGCATTTCCGCCGCTCCCAGGTCACATAAGTACTCAAACTCTCGCTCAGCGTCGGGTAGTTTTCTGGTCTCGGATTGATGCAACGGCATGAATTCGCAATAGTCGGGGAAAAGCGTGTGCGCGAATTCATGAAAAATGGTGAACCTTTGGCGCTCAGGCAATCGGCCGCTCCGGTACTCGATCCACAGCCGACCATCGGGATATGGGAGTATTCGGCCATCACCGCCAATATCATGATGAACTTCCTTGCACTGTATTCCAACGAGGCTTGCGAGGATTTTGGGGCAATATGGTGGCCCCTCCCATCGTCTTGCTTTGGCCCACGCCACCCTTTCCCACGCCAAACGCCGGATCAATTTCCTTGCGTCGTTTTCGCCGGGGTGGGCTGCCAAAAGCGCTTCGATGGACTTATGCCTTTGGACAGCCTTGCGTCCGCCGCCTATGGTTAACATGGGCGGGAGTTTGCCAAATGCGCATTATTTTTTGAAGCTATTCTCGATGGAAAGATAAAGAAATTTCCACTGTTCCAGGTCAGCCACTTTGGCAGATTTTCGATTCCGCAGAACGTACATCGCGTTGAGGATGTCTTGGTCGGGGACTTTGTGAATCGATTTAAGATACGAAATCAAACCTTTCTGCCAGTCCGGTTGGTCTTGGGGAACAATTCGTTTGATCTGAGCTTGTTCAGTTTCCAGAATGTCCGCCAATGTTACTTCAAGTCCCTCGGCAATTTTGTAGAGAGTCGCCAGCGAGGGGTTGCTGTCATCATCGTTCTCGAGTTTCGAGAGCAGACCTTTCGAAAGCCCTGTGCGTGTCGCCAGCCCAGGGAGTGTGATTTGTTTCTCAGTGCGCAAAGCGCGAACTCGCCCGCCGATGTTTCGCATATGAAACTTTATGTCGCCAGGTTCAAAAAAGCAAACCTTTTTGCTTGCGAGGTTTCTTAAAGTGAACTAGACTGCGTTTGAGACTTGGCAAGTGAACCGCAAGAAGGCGGTTGTCGGCAACCCGCCAACGCAGGTTCCGACCCACTGATGTCTCTAACGGTAAACAACAACCATGAACGACGACAAAAACACGCCCAAGAACGCCGACTTCCTGCGTGCAGCGTTTGCGACCGAACAGGAATGTCTTGCGCCCCTTTTGAAATCGTCACGCCGCATCACGCACGCTGGCGACCGGGGCGAAGTGAACGAACAGCACTTCATTGATTTTTTGCGAAAGTATCTGCCAAACCGCTACACTGTCGAAAAGGCCATCGTGCTCGATAGCGAGGGCAACGTGAGCCACTCAATCGACGTAGTGGTTTTCGACCGGCAATACACGCCGACCTTGTTGGACAATGATAAGCACCGTTATGTGCCAGCCGAGGCGGTGTACGCAATCTTCGAATGCAAGCCCAAAATCGACAAAGGCTACTTGGAATACGCCGCGGAGAAAGCCGCGTCGGTGCGCCGGCTGAAGCGTACATCGGTGGAGATTCATCACGCCGGCGGCGTGTACCCAGCGAAGAAGCATTTTGAAATCGTCGCTGGTATCCTTGCCATCGAAGCGGATTGGAAGGACGGGTTTGGAGAGGCCTTTCGGGAAATTCACGGCAAACTTCCAAAAGAAGGTAGCATCGATTGCGGTTTTGCCGCCGCAGGGGCAAGTTTCGACACCTTTGCCGGGCCAGGTGCATACACGTTCGGTCCGCCCGAGAACGCGCTGGCACATTTTGCATTCCGACTGCTTGGAAGACTTCAATCACTGGCCACCGTCCCAGCAGTGGACTGGATGGCATACGCCAATCAACTTGCCAACAACCCCGCAACTCAAGGAGACAACCATGTTTGATTACAACGAACCGATCCAAGCCTACGAAACCGACTGCGTCAATCTGCCTCGAGCAGTGAAGGACAAGCTGCGCGACCATCGCGAAGCAAACCGCGACCGGCTGAAGCGGAATCGCCCGGAAAACATCCGCCTGAACGACGATCATTTCATTCCCCAAGGCTCCATGGCCATTGGCACGACGGTGCAGGAGGAAAACAACGCGTATGACATCGACGACGGCGCATGGTTCCACAAGGACGATTTAAAAAAGAAGGACGGGACCGCTTTCACCGCCCGTGAGACCCAGGAGATGGTGCGCGACGCGCTCAAAGATCCGAATTTCAACAAGCAACCGGAAATTCACAACAACTGCATTCGCGTTTTCTACGCGGAAGGTCATCACGTGGATGTGCCTTGTTACCGGAAGGTTGATGCAGATACGGACAAAGAGCGACAGGAGTTGGCCGGCGCGAACGGCTTTGCCGCGTCCGATCCGACAGAAATCAACCGTTGGTTCGAAGAGCGTGTGCAGGCACTGAACAAGGTGCGTGATGGCGCGGGCTCGCAACTGCGCGTACTGATCCGTTTGATGAAGCGTTTCGCTCGGAGCCGGGGCGATGACTGGGACATGCCGAACGGCATCAAGCTGACTATGCTCGTGGAAGAATGCTTTCCGACTTACTACACGCGTGACGATGAGGCGTTTTATTGGTTGCTTTCGAAGCTCAAGACCCGGTTGGCGGTGAGTCTGGAAGTCGAAAACCGTGCACAGACTAAGGTGCCGAAAGACAAGCTCACCAAGTCGCCGAACGATGCCAACATGGTTGAGCTGCGCACTCGCGTGGGCGAGGCGCTCGACAAATTGGGAATCCTCCACCGTTCCGACTGCACAAGGAAGGAAGCGCGCGCGGCGTGGGATTGGGTTTTCCAGAGTGATGGATACTTTGACGCTTACGATAAGGACAACGCCAAGGCACGTGCTTTGTTCACCAAAGCCGCACTGGTGAATGCGGGGCTGGCGGCAACGGACGGCTCGGGTGTGATAGTACGCGCGGCGATCGGCGTGGAAATGCCGAATCTCGCACACAAATTCTATGGTGATGATTCCGACAAACAGGGCTGAACGATACCGCAAGGTTGTGATCGAACAAGCGCTGATACGGGAAAAATTTCCGTGCCTGCAAACTCGCATCAAAGGTCTCGAACTGATATGCCGAGGGCGAATCCAACCGACGGAACAGAGTGATGCCTACCGGGTCGAAATTCGATACTCGCCATGGAATTCACCCAACGTTCGTGTCATCAACCCAGCGATTCCATTCACGCCTGGAGCACACATGTACAGCAACGGCACGCTATGCCTGTACGATTGGCGCGAACAGCCGTGGCAAAAGAGATGGCATCTACACGAAACGATCATTCCGTGGACAGCGGAATGGTTGGTGTTCTATGAACTTTGGCTTCTGACGGGCAAGTGGCGAGGCAAGTCGGCAACCCACGGTACACCGAAGCCAGACGGGTTCGGCCCTCCGGAAGAGGATAATCGCAACTGAAATAGACACTGGAGAAATATGCTGTGAACGAAATCACTTTTACTTACTCTTGTCGCTTTGGCGCGTTAAAGCTTCGGACTGATCCAGGACGTATCCGTGCAGAAGGCGGTCCTTTGTATCCACGCATCATTGTCACGTGTGACATCGAATCCGTTCCGCAGGAAACGCTTCGAGAAGCGTGGCTTCTGCAGGTCCAGGTCGGTCTTGATGTCCCTGGCAAGGGCAGAATAGCCGATTCGCTTCCTGTGCAAATCAACCGCCAAGTGTATGGTACCGGGCACCCGATTTTTGGAACTGTTTCTGTCGAATTCCCAATCGATCTGCATCGCGCGCAGGCAATCGAAGCGAGCCGCCAAGGCGACATGTCCCTCTCTATCACGCTGCATTGGCGACTCGGATATGTTGCCTTTTGGAAACGCGGTGCTTCCGACGTGCATGATGGCGACGAGGTGGGGACAGCATATGAGCCGTTACAGATGACGATTCCTCAAAGTGAGTGGGTCAAAAACGTACTGCCGGGGCTTGGCCTTGGTACCGTCATGCTGGTTGAGGTGCCCATCAACGGCATCGAAAGGAGCCCCGAGTTGGTGAACGCGGTAAAGGCACTGGATGACGCACGGGACCGCCTGAAAGTGGGTCTGTATGACGATGCTGCGAGACAATGCCGCATCGCCTTAGAACCGTTTTTCGAACAAGTCGACAAACCGGATGGTGCTGGGAAAATGCCGCAACTGAAGAAGAGTTGGGAGGTGAAATTGGGCCAAGCGGCGTACCAGTGGCTGGGTGAATCCGTAAACGCAATTAAATGGGCGGCGAATCCGGTCCACCACTCGCCGACAGCCCGCTTTGGCCGCCTGGACACAGAAATGCTTGTGATGGTGACCACCGCTTTAGTGTCCTACGCCGCTCGCACACTCAAAAATTAAGTTCATTCTATGCAAACGAAAAAATCAACCGGTAGAACTGCAACTATGATCGGCTCGGTCGCATGCATCGTTTTCATGATCGCATTCTCCGACGTGGTTCCTCGCTAGTTTCGGTGGCCGAGTAGAGTAGGTATATTGAGTTTGCCGGCGACGAAGTAGAGCATGGCAATCATGTATTGGCTGCTGCGATAGCCGCGGGCCTTTCGCTTCACCGCGCTAAAT
>JBFMDG010000391.1:0-7076 GCA_040754135.1 Verrucomicrobiota bacterium | reverse complement strand
GTCGTCGAGTGTTACAGCACCTCCTCGATCTTCCGCGGTTACAGCGTTTTCATGCGCGGCAAAGATCCGCGCGACTCGCATTTCATCACCAGCCGGATTTGCGGAATCTGCGGTGACAATCATGCGACCTGCGCGTTGTATGCACAGCAGATGGCTTTTGGCGTGCGCCCTCCGGATATGGCGGAATGGATTATCAACCTGGGCGAAGCCGCCGAATACATGTTCGACCACAATCTCTTTCAGGATAACCTCGTGGGGGTCGATTTCTGCGAACGCATGGTGAGGGAAACGAATCCTTCAGTGTGGGCAAAAGCGGAGCGGACGGAAGCGCCCCACGGCCACATTCATGGGTTTCGAACGGTGGCTGATATCATGCGCGCACTGAATCCATTCGAGGGGGTTTTCTACCGGGAAGCGCTGCAAATGAGCCGAGTGACGCGCGAGATGTTCTGCCTGATGGAAGGGCGCCATGTGCATCCGTCCACCCTTTACCCCGGAGGTGTTGGCACCGTGCCGAGTGTTCAGCTCTTCACGGAATATCAGGTGCGCCTCATGCGATACATCGATTTCATGAAGCGGGTCGTGCCGCTGCACAATGATCTCTTCGATTTCTTCTACGAGGCATTGCCCGGTTACGAACAAGTCGGACAAAGGCGCGTGCTCCTCGGCTGCTGGGGCGCGTTTCAAAATCCCCGCGTCTGCGATTACCGCTACGAAACCATGCGCGATTGGGGCCGCGCCATGTTTGTCACCCCGGGCATTATCGTCGATGGCCAGCTCATCACCACCGACCTGATCGAGATCAACCTGGGCATTCGCATTTTGCTCGGCAGCTCTTTTTACGACGATTGGGAAGATGGGGAAATGTTCGTCACTCACGACCCGCTCAACAACCGCGTGCACAAACGCCATCCCTGGAACCAGACGACGCTCCCCAAACCGCAAAAGCGTGATTTTAAAAAGAATTACACCTGGGTGATGTCGCCGCGCTGGTATCGTGAAAGCACGGGCGAGCATCTCGCGCTCGACACAGGAGGCGGGCCGATCGCGCGGCTTTGGGTGACGGCCTTGGCCGGGCTGGTCGATATTGGTTATGTGAAATCGACCGGGTCGAGCGTGAAGATCACTCTGCCCAAAACGGCCAATTTTCCGGAGACGGAGTTCGAGTGGAAAATTCCGCGCTGGAGCAACACCCTCGAGCGGAATCGCGCTCGCAGTTACTTTCAGGCTTATGCAGCGGGCGCGGCGATGTATTTTATCGAGCAGGCGCTGCGGGATCTTCATGCGGGGCGAACATTAACCTGGCGTGAATTCACCGTTCCGAACGAGGGCATCGGCTGCGGATTTCACGAAGCCGTGCGCGGGCTTCTTTCGCATCACCTCGTGATTCGCAATGGCAAAATCGCCAATTATCATCCCTACCCGCCGACTCCTTGGAATGCCAGTCCGCGCGATTCGTTTGGCGTTCCTGGCCCGTACGAAGACGCCATTCTCAACTCGCCTTTGTTCGAGGAGAACCGGCCGGAAAATTTCAAAGGCATCGATATCATGCGGACGGTGCGCAGCTTCGATCCCTGCTTGCCTTGCGGCGTTCACATGTACACAGGCGAAGGACGGATCCTTTCGGTGCATCATTCCCCAACGTCCGGAGTTCTCATTGAAAAGTCATGAAACCGACTTCCATTGAAGCGATCGCTCGAACCATTCTCTACGAGGGATACATGCTTTACCCTTACCGGCCTTCGGCATTGAAGAATCGTTTGCGCTGGAACTTCGGCGTACTTTTCCCGCCGGCCTTTTGCAACGAGCAGGACCGCTCTGAACATTCGTTCATGCAAACCGAGTGTTTGCTCGAGGCCGAAATCCAGACTTCTGTCGAGGTTCAACTCCGCTTTCTCCAGCAGGACAATGAAGGAACGGTCGAACGGCTGGTCCACGCGCCCTCGATACCGCTGGCCAAGATTTGCGCCGAACCGAAAACCATCGATTTCTGCTTTCCTCCACTCGAAGGGCTGCTGTCCATCTCCGCCAGTCGTCTCGCTCCAGCAGTGTGGAAACTCACCGTTACCGCCACCAACGTTTCGTGCTTTAAAGGAAAATCCCGTGAAGCGGCCTTGCGCGTGGCCATGCTCTCGACGAACAAAATTCTCCGTCTGGAGCGCGGCCAATTTTTTTCGCAAACCGATCCCCCGAATCAATTGCGCCCATTCCTGCAACACTGCCGCAATTTCGGAGCGTGGCCCGTTCTCGCAGGGGACGAGCGCGCGCGCGACACGATGCTCTCATCACCGATCATTCTTTACGATTTTCCCAAAGTGGCCCCGCAAAGTGCCGGGGATCTGTTTGATGCGACCGAAATCGATGAACTGCTGCGCTTGCGCATTCTGACGTTGACCGATGCGGAAAAAGCAGAGATGCGCCACACCGATCTTCAAACACAACAGTTGCTGGAACAGACGGAATCGATTGCTCCTGAGGATTTGCAGGCATTGCATGGCGCTGTCTCGCGCGAGAATCCATCGGCGATTTCCTTTCAGCGGGGCGACCGTGTTCGGGTGCATCCGCAAGCGCGAGCCGACATTTTCGATGTCGTGCTCGCCGGCAAGACCGCCGTGGTCCTTTCTGTGGAGCAGGATTTTGAGAATCGCGATTTCGTGTGCGTCGCGTTCGAAGATGATCCCGGATGCGATTTGGGGGACGACGGTAAACCGGGGCACCGATTTTTCTTTCGTCCCGAGGAGTTGAAGCGCCTATGAAACAACCCTCCATCCTGGTGGCGGGCATCGGCAATATCTTTTTGAGAGACGACGGTTTCGGAGTGGCTGTCGTGCAGCGCCTGGCGCAACGTTCGCTGCCGCCTCACGTGAAAATTGCCGATTTTGGAATCCGCGGGTTCGATCTCGGTTTTGAGCTGCTCCAGAATTATGTGGCCGTGATTCTGGTCGATGTCATTCAGCGCGGTGGACTCCCAGGAACGATTTATGAGCTCGAGCCGGACTTCGATCACGCATTGCCGGATGCTGCGATCGTCACCCATGGCATGATCCCGACGCGCGCCATCCAGTTTGCGCGGGGATTGGGAGCCACCCTCAGGCAGGTGCGAATCGTGGGCTGCGAACCGTCGTCGCTTGAGCCGAGCGCTGGAGAGATTCTCGAACTCACACCCCCAGTGCAGCGGGCGGTCGAGGAAGCCGTGTTCGTAATCGAAGAATTGATTGCCGCGATGCCGCAAAGGGATCTGTCGCATGCATGAGTTAGCCATAACTCAGGAATTGATCGCGACGGCTTGCGAGCGCTCGCAAGGAGCGAAAATCAAGCGGCTGGTCGTTGAGATTGGAAAGCTCTCGGCGGTCCTGCCCGAGGCGATGCGCTTTTGTTTTGATCTTTGCTGTGAAGGCACTGCCGCTCAGGGCGCGTCCTTGGAAATTATTGAGAAGCCGGGCCGGGCCCGCTGCCGGGCATGCCACAACGAGCTCGAACTCGAACAACCTTTCGGTTATTGCGCTTGCGGCTCAAGCGATTTGGATTGGCTCTCTGGCGAAGAACTCCGGCTCAAAGAAATGGAGGTGTGCTGATGTGCGCGACTTGCGGCTGTTCTGATTCCGACTGGATCACCATCACCGATATGCAAACCGGGAAACATGTTCATCTCGATCGCGGCCATTTTTCCGTGCCGAAGGGGGATGTTCACTCGCATGATTCACCATCCGTCCATCCTTCTCCTGGGCACGAAGACCACGCGCATGCCGGACACGAGCACGTTCATGATCTTCACGAAGAACATGAGCATGCCCACGCGCCCCACGCCCGATCGAGCAGCGTCATTCGTGTCGAAGCGGAATTATTGGCCCGCAACCGACTGATCGCCGAACGCAATCGCGGTTGGTTTCGCGGCCGGGAGATATTTGCGCTGAACCTGATGAGCGCGCCTGGAGCCGGCAAAACGACCTTGCTCGAGCGCACCATTCGTGATCTGAAAGACCAACTTGCATTTCACGTCATCGAAGGCGACCAGGCCACCACCTGCGACGCGCAACGCATCAGCGCCACCGGTTGCCGGGTCATCCAAATCAACACTGGCGCTGCCTGCCATTTGGATGCGCGCATGGTGGAAGCGGCTCTCGGCCAGCTCAAGCCCGGCCTCGGCTCGATCGTGATCATCGAAAATGTTGGCAACCTGGTTTGCCCTGCGTTGTTCGATCTTGGCGAGGAGAAGCGCGTGTTGCTGGCATCGGTGACCGAGGGTGATGACAAACCGATCAAGTATCCGCACATGTTTCGCGCTGCCGATTTGGTCCTGATGACGAAAGCCGATTTAATTCCGCACGTACCGTTCGCGGTCGAGCGGTTCAGTGAACACTTGCGGCAGGTGAATCCGCACGCGCAATTGATATCACTTTCGGCCACGCAGGGGGACGGACTCCAGCCCTGGTATGACTGGCTGAGGAAGCATGGAAATTCGGCGGGCCAATGAGCACTGAAACTTCAGTTCCAGCAGTTCCACCGAGCATCGACGCCACGAATTCGCCAGAGGCGTTGGAATCGATCTTATGGCAGTTGGCCAGTCCTTCGGCGCCATCTTCCACCACCAGGCGGTTCCCCGCGAGATCGCAGCTCGATTCCGGTTCGAGAACCGAAGCGCAAATCCGCATGGACGAAACGCGCTATCGCACGTTGGTCGAGCTGCTGCCGGCGATCACATTCATGGCCTTGTTTGACGAAGGGATTCAAGAGGCCTACGTCAGTCCGCAAATCGAAGTCATTCTCGGCTACTCACAACAGGAATGGCTGGAGAATCCGATTTTGTGGTATGAGCGGCTCCATCCGGAGGACAAGGAGCGATGGAATGTTGAATTTGCGCGCACCGTTGCGTCCGGGGAGCCCTTCCGCGCCGCTTATCGCTTTTTGGCGCGGGACGGGCGCGTCGTCTGGCTGCATGGAGAAGTGCGCATTGCCCGGGACGAGCTGGGCCAGCCCAAATTCCTGCATGGCATCGGCATTGACATCACCAAAGTGAAGGAATCGGAAGCGCGGGTGCGCGAATACGCCGAGCGCCTCGAACGGATCAACCAGGAACTCGAACAATTCGCTTACGTGGCTTCTCATGACTTGCAGGAACCGCTCCGGGCCATCGTCAGTTATTCCCAAGTCATCGCCGAAGAATACCATGGACGCCTCGACGCCGAAGCCGATCGTTACTTCAATCAGATCGTCAATGCCGCCAAGCGGATGAAAAATCTGATCCAGGCTCTCCTCGACTTCTCCCGCATCGGACATGGCAATCTCCCCTTCGCCCCCATCGACATAGAACTATGCGTTCACGAAGCCGAAAACAATTTGCAGGTCGCCATCCGCGAAAGTGGCGCGACCATTCAACGCGACCGACTGCCTCGAATTACGGCCATCCGCACTTACATGGTCATCCTCTTTCAAAATCTCATCAGCAATGCCATCAAGTACCGGTCTGCCGCGCCCCCGCGCATTCGCATCTCCGCGCGCCGCCAGAAGGATGGCAGCTGGCTGTTCTCCGTCAGCGACAATGGCCAGGGCATTGATCCGAAATATTGGGAAAAAATATTTGTCATTTTTCAACGCTTGCACACGCAACAGCAAAAGCCGGGCACCGGCATTGGACTCTCCATCTGCAAAAAAATCGTCGAGCTTCATGGCGGACGGATTTGGGTGGAATCGCAACCCAATTCCGGTTCCACGTTCCAATTCATTCTTCCCGGCAAACCCCAGGATCCTTTGGCCGAATGAGACTGACCCACTTGCACCTTTATCACATTGAAGACGACGCCGGCGACCGGGATCTTTTTGAACGCGCCGTTCGCAAGACCGGGCTGCAGGTCAAAATCGAAGGAGCCCTCGATGGAGAGCAAGCGCTCGAACATCTCACGCTTGCCCCCGAATCGAATCTGCCTCATCTCATCTTGCTCGATCTGAATCTTCCCAAAAAAGACGGACGCGAGTTGCTCACGGAATTGAAGCGCGATGAACGCCTCAAAATCATACCGGTGATCGTTCTCACCACCTCGAGTTCCCCGATCGATCTGGAGAACTGCTACTCGCACGGCGCCGCTTGTTACCTCGTTAAGCCGATCGATTTCGGCACGCTTTCCGAGATGATCAGGCGGATGCTGGAATTCTGGATGTCCGTGCATTTTGCCGCCCATAAATCAAATCACTATCGCGATAGAACCGATTCGCTGGAATGAATGCGCCAGATGCCAATTCCGATCGCCTGAATCCCGCGTCCAGTCGGCACCTCCGAATATTGAATATCGAGGATAATCCGGACGATGTGGATCTGCTTCGCCTTGCCATCCGGCAAATCGAGGCCCCGGTGGAATTGGCCGTGGTCGGCGATGGAGAAGCGGCCATCGATTTTCTCAAAGAGCGCAACCAGCAAGAGGGCAAAAGACCGGACCTGATCTTTCTCGATTTGAATCTCCCGAAGAAGGATGGCTGCGAGACGCTGGCCGAAATCAAACAAGACGTGCTGCTCAGATCGGTGCCGGTCTTGATTTTTACCACGTCGAGTTCCGCCGAACATGTGCGGCAATGTTACACGTTGGGAGCCGCGTGTTACCTCCTCAAGCCGCTCGAATTTGGCGATCTGGTTTCTTTGATGCAAAAGACTTTCTCGTTTTGGATTACCACCGCACGGTTGCCGGACAAACGCTGAAAAGGTGAAAGTTTCAAGCCCACCTTTACTGAGAGCCTGCCTTCCACCGCCCTGCCAAACGATGTGAAAAAGCATACGGCCTGCACTCATTCCGAGGATCATTCGTGATGCTCGACTTCACTCCTGACACGCACTTTTTCCCATTGGCTTTGCCAGTCCGTTTTTCTACGGTTCGGCTCAATGAAACTTGGCTCTGTTAAATCGTCGCTGGCGGCGACTGTCGAAAAAGCGGTGCTGAACACGCCGGTTTACGACATTCACACGCACTTGTATGACCCGGCGTTCGGGGAACTGCTCCTTTGGGGAATCGATGACTTGCTCGTTTATCATTATCTCGTCGCGGAAAGTTTCCGTTTCCTTGACTTGCCTTACTCGGAATTCTGGCAAC
>JBFMDG010000390.1:0-7081 GCA_040754135.1 Verrucomicrobiota bacterium | reverse complement strand
TGAGGATGGCAATGACGTTGTGGCTCCCAGCAAAACAAGCGGGAGGCAGGCACGCAAAATTCCATGAATGACCATGCCCACACCTTTGCAAGCCATTACGTTCCGAGCAATGACAAACCTTCCCAAAATCAAAAACGCGCGAAACCCGGCAACCTGAAATTCCACAACTTCAGCGAAGTTGCCGCATGCTCTCGAGCGTCAATGCCACTTTTCGAATAAAAAACAAATCCGCCGCGCACCATGGCAAATCGACTTTCGCCGCGAGTTGATGCGCATCCATATCCTCTTTTCCCAACACCGCCATGGCCGCGAATGCGTGGAATGCCAGATCGGGTGGATCGACAAAGTTTTCTCCAAAATGCACCTGCCGCTCCTCGCCCGTGAGCGACCACGTTGCGTTCAATCTGGTAAAACCGCGCCAGATCGCTTCTCTGGTTTCCAATCGAAGCCGCTGCAAGAATTCCACGCCGGACACATCGCGCAACAAAGCGACTTTATGCCGGTGCGGCGCAATGGCGAAATAAAGCGCGTCGCCCTTGCCGATGAATGGGTCCAGCTCGGCGGATCCTTTGAAAACGGGGAAGGCCAGGCGTTCCGCACTCCGATGCCACCAGGTTTCGATGGCTGTTTGCAGTTCCGCGGCCCAGGCCGTGATCCGTTTCGAGGTGTCTGCGTCCTCGGACAATTCTGCCATTTTTGCCGCTGCCATGGCTGAGGCCCAATATCGGTGCGCGTGCAAATCCCCTTTTTCCAGATCGAGCTGCCAATTGCTTTTTTCAAAATCGGCGAAGGCCGCTTTCATTTCAGGCCAGGCGGCCAGCACACGGTCGCGTTCACCGCAGCGTTCCGCGTATTGCCACGCTTCCGCCACATTACCAAACGGATGATGCGGCTTGTCCTGCCCGAGGCGGCTGAGCAGATCGGGCGCAACCGGGAATCGCTCGCGGCGCGCGCCTTCGTTCAAGGCATACCACGCAGCGCGCGAAAAAGGCGGGTGCTTCTCCCATTGTTCAGCAAGAAATCTTTTGACGCGCTCCTGGAGTTCCCCCGGCAAATGTGAAAAGGCCTGCGCCAATGCCGCAAAAGTTTCTCCGCTATCATCGAAAAAGAATTCACGGCCACTCAATCCGGGCTCGACGTAAAGCGGCGCCCAACGTCGAGAGATCAATTGCTCGACCTGTTCGATCAAAGCGTGTTCGAGTCGCGCGCGATCCATTGCCGCAGGCGCGGGCTTTGGGGGCGCGCTGACCGAAGGCAGATCGGCGGCGGTCACACGCCGCAATTCCGCGGCTTGGCCCGATTCACCAGCGCGCAGGCAAAGGAGCCGGCTGCCCGTGATCCAGAAGATCTTTTGCTTTGAAATGGCCACGCCGCCGCGCGCCGGGCCGTGCCATTCGTTGCGCGCCCAGGGTGGAGCGCGAAAACCGCCATAAGTATCGCGCTCACCCCGAATCGTAAAAAGATTGCTTGCGCCCAGATTAAATCCGCTGAGCGTGCCTTGATGCACGATCAACACCGTTTGCCCTGCGACGACAAAATTCTGACTTTCATCGGCGGTGCCCCAAAAGGTATTCCAAGGCGGTTGCGAGCCATGAGCATGAAACAGCGGAGTGGTGGTGTTTCCCACCGGGTTGAATAATTGCAGGGCCACGAGCGGCGCGACGCCGAGATTCCAA
Source organism: Verrucomicrobiota bacterium (assembly GCA_040754135.1). Classification (GTDB taxonomy): domain Bacteria; phylum Verrucomicrobiota; class Verrucomicrobiia; order Limisphaerales; family SIBE01; genus JBFMDG01. The sequence continues at coordinate 5,405 of JBFMDG010000390.1, read as the reverse complement.
TTGCCGTAGGCGCTGCGATTGAATAGCAACCATCGGCCATCGGCGAGAAGGGTGGGCGGAGATCCGGCGGCCTGGCAACCGGCGATCCACAGCACCGGCGCGCGATCGACACTTTCGCCGGTGCGCGCATCCAGCAGATGAAACGTGCGGGCATCGGCGTGTTCATCAAGATGACGGAGCACCACGGCCTGTTCCTTCGCCCAAAGTTCGGGTGACCCGCGCGTTCGCTCGCTTTTGGTCCAGGCGTCGATGTTTTGCCAGCGGCTGTCATCCAGGCCCGCATTTTGCGCCAGCACGCGCCGATCGCGGGCGATTTGCTGGCTCATCTTGCGAATGGGATTCGTGCGCACGACCAGCAGTTTGCGGTTCCCGGCTGGCGCGACGACCGGGTAATAATCGCGCGCGGTTTGGCCGGGGAAAGCTTCGGAAACCCAGAGCAGTTTGCCTGAGCCGGCGTCCAGACAGCGCACGCGCAAATCTTCCGGCGTAACGAAAACCTTTCCCTCATCCACTGCCGCGGTCTGCCGAATGGAAACGGAGAATGTCTGCCGCCAGAGCAGAGTTCCATCGGAGACACGCACGGCGAAAAAATCTCCAGCGCGCGAACCGATGAAGATCACCGCGTTGGCAATGACGGGCGCGGCGGAAAATCCTCCAACCCCGCCAAAGCGCGACCAGATCAGCTTGCCGCTCGCCGCCTCGAGCCCGTAAATGAAACCATCCGCGCTGGCAGCGACGACGATGTCATCGCTCACGGCTGGCGCATGAAGAAATGGCCCATGCGCTTGAAAGCGCCAGAGTGGATCTCCGCGTTCCGCATGGAGGGCGTAAACATTCCCGGCATGTGTGGTGATGAAAACCCGATCTCCAGAAACGATCGGCTCGAGGGCGGTGCCGAGGCGTTCCTCGAAAAACTCCGCAGCCCACGCCAGGCGGAAGGGCGGTTGCAGTTGGGTCTCGACATAGCCGGTATGCTGCGGTGTGCCACGCAGCATTGGCCAATCGGCGAAGGCGGCTGATGCCATCGTGAAAAGTACAACGCCCCGGATGGCGAAGCTTCGGATGTTTTGGAGAGCGTTGCTCATGCAGGATGCAGCAGTGCGCCTCGGCAACAGGAAAAACTTCCGGTCAGGGTTGGAACGGATTGCACGGCCAAAAAAATATTTCGCCGCGCCGGCCATTCACCGCATCCGCCTATTTACGTTACCGGCGCCACTGAACGGATGCGTTTAGAATTTGATCAATCCATCTTTGCCGCCGCCTAGGATTTCCGCGGCGTTCACGGCCTGCTCGTTCGCGCTGACTTTGAGTTGCGGCTCGGCATTGGCGGATCGATAAGCGGCTTTGACGATGCCGAGGTCGGGTTCGGATTCGCCGATCAGCCAAAGGCGGGTTGGCGCGGCCAGCGCGATCACGCCGGGCAAATCGCCATATTTCGCGCCGCCGGGAAGGAAATTTGGATCGTGAATATCGGTGATTTTCGCGAAGCGAAAACCGCCGGTATTGAGGATGGCGGAATGCACCTCACCTTTGGCCTGCGCCAACGCGGCCGCGGCGATCGGGCCTGTGCCATCGAGCGCCACCACCGCCAAATGCTTGCTTTTGCGTTCGTGCGTTTTGATCAACTGCATCACCGTGAGCAGATCATGCACACGCTGCGCGAACAACGTGTGGTTGTAACCGAAGGTGTAGGCGGCGGATTCGCGTGGATTCTTGACGCGTCGGGTCCGGGTGACCGGTTTGCCATCGGCCAGAAACTCGCCTTGAAATTGCAGGTCGATGCCCACGACCGTGGCGCCCGATTGAAGGAGCTTTTGCACATCCGGCTTCAACCCCGCTTCACCGTAAAGCCCGGCTTTGCCCTGCTCCGTCAGCCAGAGGACCGTCAATCCGTTCCAATCTTTCGGGTGCAGAAAAAGCGCGGGGAGTTCTTCGCCGCGGCCGGTGTTGCGCAGCAGGCCGGTCATTTCGATGTAAGCGCCGCGGTCGTGCTTGTGTCTCAGGTCCCACTCGACGGCGCCGACTTCATGGAGGTTTCGTCCGAGGACGACGTCAATGCCGCCGCCGAATATTTTGCGGAATGCTTCCGGGGAAGCGGCGGCCTGTTGCAATTGTTTTTCGGAATCTTCGTGAAGCCAGCGGAGCAGTTTGCGCTCGAAATCCAAGCCGCCGCCTGGTTTTGGATGCGCGTCATCCCAGACGGACATCTCCTCTTTAGTGAGCCGTTTGTAGTCCTCTTCCACGATCGGTTCTTTGAGGCCGAGATTGAAATGTTTGTTGACCCAGCTGTAGAGCGCGGCGCGGCTCACGTAATTGTAATTGTGGCCGAAGTGCTCGCCCCGCTTGAGCATCACGTTGTCGGGCGCTCCGAGCAACGTGTAGATTTTTTTCAGTTCCGGAAATCCTTTCGCGGCCATTTCGCGCGTCCAATCGTCGGCCGAAGTGAGGCCTTGCGGTTTCGGGGCGAACAAGGCGGCGAACTCGATGTTCCCGGTATCGACACGCAACAGGCAGGCGTTCTCGCAAGTGCACCCGCCCTGCATGGCTGTCGAAACCATCACGGCTGGAAAGGCGAGCTTTACGCGCGGATCAATCGCCGCCAGCAAAAAGGTTTGCGTGCCGCCTCCGCTTGCGCCGGTCACGGCGATCCGTTCGGGATCGATTTCGGGAAGGCTAAGAAGGAAATCGAGCGAGCGAATCGAGTTCCACGTTTGCAGGCCCATGACGCTTTGCAGGCGCGATTCGGCTTGCGGACTGAACAAGCCCCAATTTTCGATCGAGTTCGCTTCCGGGCGCTGCTTTTCGAAACGATGAGCAAGGGCAAACGAGATTTGCTGGCTATCCGCGTAACCGATCATGTCGTAGTGGAACACCACGCAGCCCATGCGAGCCAATTGCATGCAGCGCGCCTGCAGCGGACTGCGGCCGCCTTCCTCGAAACGTTCGGCGCCCTGCACGATTTCCTTCCGCACATTGTCCGGGCCCATGTCATGGAACCTCCCATCTGCCCAATGGCCGTGCGGACACAACACACCGGGGCGTTTGCCGGGCTTGTCTTTCGGCCGGTACAAATTGCCTGTGACATAAAAGCCGGGAGCGCTTTCGAAAAAAACCTTTTCCACCGTGTAACCGTCGCGATCGATTTTCCCGTGCATGACCGGGTTCAGCGGCGTTTTCGTGGGCATGGGCCAGAGTCCCTGCGAAACGAGAATCTGCCGGCGCACGCGTTCGGCGCGTTTCTCCCAGGCCTCTTTCGAGTCCGGAACGGCGAAGGGAAAATAGCCATCGAGATCTTTGGGCGGCTCCAGGCGTTTGTCTTGAGGGAGCGTCCCCGGAGGAAACACTCTCGGCGCCTCCGCTGCGAAGGTTGAGATGGCGGTGAGAAAGATTATCAGCAAGCCCGCGCAGAGCCGGCGGCAAACGCGGGTAAAAAAATGCGAAGCAAAACGGTTGGACATGGCATTGTTTTTATCGCGCCGGCCAAGAAAGCCAAGCGCGGAGTGGAAAGGTTAAGAATCTTCGGTTCCTCACTCCTTGGCCCATTCCTTCGCGCGTTCGAGCGCCTTTTCCCAGCCGAGGCACAAGCGTTTGCGCACCGCCGCGGTCATGCCCGGAGTGAACTTTTCATCCGCCTGCCATTGGCGCGCAATCTCGTCCTGGTTTTGCCAATAGCCGACAGCCAGGCCGGCAAGATAAGCCGCGCCCAACGCCGTCGTTTCGGAGGTTCTGGGCCGCACCACGGGCACACCGAGAAGATCAGCCTGGAATTGCATCAGCAGATTGTTCAACGATGCGCCACCATCCACGCGCAATTCTTTCAGGCGAATGCCGGCGTCGCTTTCCATCGCGTGCAACACGTCCATGACTTGAAACGCAATCCCCTCAAGCGCGGCGCGCGCGAGGTGCCGCACGTTCGTCCCGCGCGTCAGACCGATGATCGCGCCGCGCGCATATTGATCCCAATGCGGCGCGCCCAATCCGGCAAAGGCCGGCACGAGATAAACCCCGCCAGTGTCCGTGACCTGCGCCGCGAGCTGTTCCACATCGGCCGACGATTTGATGATGCCGAGCCCGTCGCGCAGCCATTGCACGACGGCGCCCGCGATGAAGATGCTGCCTTCGAGCGCGTATTCGGTGCGTTTGCCAATTCGCCAGGCCACGGTGGTGAGCAGGTTATTTTTCGAAACGATGGGTTTAATGCCCGTGTTCATGAGCATGAAGCAGCCGGTGCCGTAGGTGTTTTTCACCATGCCCGGTTTCGTGCATACCTGCCCGAACAACGCCGCCTGCTGATCCCCCGCGATGCCGGCAACCGGGATCGGGTCGGCAAACAATTTGGCTTCGCCATACACTTCACTTGATGATTTCACCTCGGGCAGCATCGATCGCGGCACGCCGAAAATCTCGAGCAACTCGTCGTCCCATTGGCCGGTGCGGATGTTGAACAACATCGTGCGCGAGGCATTGCTCGGATCGGTGGCGTGCACCTGTCCGCCGGTCAAATTCCAGACCAGCCACGAGTCCACCGTGCCGAAAGCCAGCTCGCCGCGCCGGGCTTTTTCGCGCGCGCCAGGGACGTTTTTGAGGATCCAATGCACCTTGGTGGCCGAAAAATAGGCATCGACCACAAGACCGGTCTTTTTGGTGATGGTTTTGTTAAGGCGATCGCGTTTGAGGCGATCACAGAGCGAAGCGGTGCGCCGGTCCTGCCAGACGATGGCGTTGCACACCGGCTTCCCCGTGGCGCGCTCCCACACAACCGTCGTCTCGCGCTGATTGGTGATGCCGATGGCCGCGATGTCGCTGGCATTCAGCCCCGCGTTGGCGAGCGCTTCGGCGGCCACACCCGCTTGCGAGGACCAAATGTCATTCGGATTGTGCTCGACCCAGCCGGGCTGAGGAAAGATTTGCGGAAATTCCTTTTGCGCGACGGCTTTGATGGATCCGGCGGCATCGAAAATCATGGCGCGTGAACTGGTCGTGCCCTGATCGAGAGCGAGAATGTATTTCATGTGATTTGAAGGGAGCTGCCGCTCCGGGATTAAATGGGGGTTGAAGAAATCTGCACTCCAAGAACCGCGCTATGGCCGGGCAGCAAAGTCAGTTTGTTCCTGGCCACGTTGCCAGATTCGACACAGATCATCTGCTGATATTCGTCGTTGCCGAAATCGGGCATTTGTTGCGCTTTGGCAATCCATGGATTCCAAACCACCGTCGAATCCGATCCGCTTTTCTCGATGATGATTTTTCGGCGCAGCCTCGGATCCAAAATCTGCACCGGCCCGGTCGTGTCGAGATAAACCCGATCGACTTCGCCGGCGATGCGGATGGCCTCGGCGCTTTCGGTTCGGGGCGCGAAGTCGAGAACTTTGTCGAGGTATTGCGTCCCTTCAAGGCCAACCACC
>JBFMDG010000389.1:0-7085 GCA_040754135.1 Verrucomicrobiota bacterium | reverse complement strand
TACCGGGCTGGCCGGACTGCCGCACATGAGACCGACCACCCGTTCATTCTGGTTTACCATCGCTTGTCTGGCGGCGTTGTTGGCGCTGATTTTCCATAAATCATTCCATCCCGATTTCGTCTTATTCGCGAATGATGCGCCGCTCGGACCGATCAAGGCGCAAGAAGGCAAAGGCTGGAGTAATTTTCTTGGCGTCTGGATTGATCTGAACTGGCTGGGAGCTGCCCAACCCAGCGCCGTTCCCAACGTCTCGAATGCGCTCGTGCTGCTGCTTGGGCCAGTCAACTTCGCAAAAGCTTACAATCCGCTCTCCTTACTTTTCATTGGACTGTCCGCATGGCTCTTTTTCAGATCGGTCGGTTGGTCCTCGCTCGTGGCTTTGCTCGCCGCCCTCGCTGCCATTTTGAATATGAACACATTTTCCCATGGCTGTTGGGGATTGCCCTCGCGGGCGCTGACCATGGGATCAGCCTTTCTGGCGATGGCGGCCATCGTTTCCGGTCAGGGGCAGGGCCGGAAGCAATGGGCCTATTGGGCTCTCGCCGGAATGGCGGTGGGTTTGGGCATTTCTGAAGGGTACGATGTCGGCGCCATTTTCAGTTTATATGTGGCCGGGTTTGCTTTGTTTCTTTACGTGAATCGCCCCGGGAAGCTGCCGAAAAAGCTGGGGATCGGGATCGTTTCCATTGCCGTGGTGGCTTTGTTTGCCGCGTTGCTTTCGGCTCAGGCGCTCTCCACCCTCGTCGGCACCCAGGTCAAAGGCATCGCCGGATTGCAACAGGACCAGCGGTCAACCCAGGAGCGATGGGACTGGGCCACGCAATGGAGCCTTCCCAAAATCGAAGCGCTGCGCGTCCTGATTCCCGGACTGTTCGGCTATCGGATCGTGGACGCAGAAGGCAAATTCTATCCCGGCTCGTACTGGGGCCGAGTCGGGCAGCAACCCGGTTGGGACCAACATCATCAAGGATTGCCTCGTCACTCCGGCGCGGGCGAATATGCCGGTGTCCTGGTGGTGCTGTTAGCCGCCTGGGCGGTGGCCCAGGCAAGTCGCGGCGACCGAGGGCTGTTTCCATCCAGTGAACGCAATGCGATTTGGTTTTGGACGGCCATGGCGCTGCTTTCGCTCTTGCTCGCATTTGGGCGGCATGCGCCATTTTACCAACTCGTTTATGGGCTGCCGTTTTTTTCAACGATCCGCAATCCGATCAAATTCATGCACCCGTTCCACCTCTCTTTGCTGGTGCTTTTCGGCTATGGCTTGCATGGATTGACCCGGCAGTACCTCGATAAACCGGTCGCAGCCGCAGGCCAGTTCAGCGCGCATCTGAAACGGTGGTGGAGCGCGTTGCGCGGTTTTGACCGCCAATGGGTGCTCGCTTCCGCTGCGGCCGTGGTCGTTGCTCTGCTGGGCTGGCTTTTGTACGCCTCTTCACGCAATGAACTGCTCAAACATCTCAAAGCGGCCGGCTTTGACGATCAACAAGCGCCGGTGCTCGCCGGATTCAGCTTCGGAGAAGTTGGCCTTTTCATTCTTTTCCTGGCTCTTTCCGTGGCCCTGGTGACGATCATTCTCAGCGGCTGGTTCAGCGGCCCGCGCGTGAAGTGGGCCGGCGTTCTCCTGACTTCGCTGCTCACCATTGACCTGGTGCGCGCGAATCTTCCCTGGATTGTTTATTACAACTACAAGGAGAAGTACGCCTCGAATCCCGTTCTCGAATTTCTGGAAAAGTCCTCGCATGAACAGCGCGTCGCCACCAAATTATTCCCGTTCGGCGCCAACTATCTTCTCGGAGCGGATGGGCAATTCTTTGCCAACATTCTCAACGAATGGCTTCAGCACCACTTTCAATATTACAAAATTCAATCGCTCGATATCATTCAGATGCCGCGCATTCCGGAGCTCGACAATGCTTATGTGCAAGCCATGGCCCCGCGAAGTGAAACTGAGTATTTCAAAATGCCGCGATTATGGCAGCTGACGAACACGCGATTTCTCATTGGCCAAAAGAGCTTTCTTGCGGTGTTGAACGATCAATTTGATCCGCAACTTAAACGGTTTCGCGTCCACACGGCCTTTGATGTCGTGCCCAAACCCGGAGTTGCGGCAAAGCAAGGCTACGGCCTCGAGGACCTGACCATCGCCATGCGGCCGGAGGGAAATTTTGCCATTTTCGAAATGACGGGTGTTCTGGCCCGCGCTCAACTGTTCTCGCATTGGCAGGTTCTGACCAATGATACCGAAACGCTCCAGCAACTCAGCGCGCCGGGATTTGATCCGCATCGCGTCGTCCTGGTGTCCGATCCCATCACGCCCTCGACCCCGATGACCACTGGCACAGCAACCAACGAAGGGACCGTGGCGTTCGTCGAGTATGAACCGAAAAGAATCCAATTGCGCGCCGAGGCCAAGGCGCCCTCGATCCTGTTGCTCAACGACAAATTCGATCCCCACTGGCAGGTGACGGTGGACGGGAAACCGGCGGCCTTGCTGCGCTGCAATTTTATCATGCGAGGCGTGCAACTGAGCCCAGGAACCCACCAGGTCGAATTCCATTTCAAACCGCCCGTGACCGGGCTTTACATCAGTCTGGCGGCGATTGCGGTTGGGCTCGTGCTCTGTGGCATGGTGGTGTTTTCGAAACCCGATGGGAATCAAGGCGCCGCGGGCGGAGCCGATTCCGGCGGAGGCGAGGAGCCATCGAAGTCTTGAAGCGGTGCCGCGGAGAAACCGTGAAATGCCATGAGCCACCAGGACACGTATCGCCACAACGAAGCGTATGCCGAATTCCTCGCCGGCTGGGATCCCAATTTCTATGGCAAATACGCGGATACGCTCCGCCCGGATCGTCCTGGCGCGCGGGTCCTCGATGTCGGTTGCGGCGTTGGACAGGTGGTGGCGCGTCTGACAGAAGCAGGTTTTGAGGCGTATGGCGTCGATGTCTCCGAGCCGAGCATCGCGCGGGCGCGGCAATTCAGCGGGCGCTGCCAGCTCTACGACGGACGCAATCTCCCCTTTCCCGATCAACATTTTGCCAGCGTCGGCGCGCTCAACGTGCTGGAACACGTCGATGAACCCGAAGCTTTCCTGCGCGAATTGGTGCGTGTGGCTGCCCTGGGAGGCAAAGTTGTGGTATCGAGTCCGAATTTTTTTCGCGTGCTTGGCTTGCGCGATTATCACATGAAAATGCGGGGATTGTTGAACAAATGGCGCAACTGGCAGCGCTTGCGCCAAAAACGCCGGCAAATCCGCCTTGCTCCCGACTCCGTTCGTTTTGATCGGATGACGCCGATTGTGAAAACGCCGTTCACTCCGGACGACGATGCCATTGTGGCGACGAACGCACTCGAGATCTCGTTTTTCCTGGAGCGTTTCGGATGCGCCATCGAAAACGTCGAATGCACGGATCGATATGTGTTTGGGCCGCTCGATTTCGTCCTCAACGTGACCCCGTTGCGTTATGGGATGTTCAGCGCATTCGTGGTGGCGCGCCGAGTGAAGTGAAGTGACGGTGATTGAAGAGAGATTGCCTCCGGTTCGGTGGTTCGGGGCGGAGGAGATTGAGGTTGAATTTTGCCGGTTTGGTGGTTCTTATTTTATGCGAAAAGTGAATTTGCCTTCTGCTGGCGGGGTTGAAATTTGACCTGACCCGGATTGAAGGTCGCCGATTGCGGATGAAATCAGACGTTGAAATCAGACAAGCTGTTGCCGATTTGCGCAAAGATCAGCGCAATCTCCATGGCTTGGCGCACATCCTCTCCACGTACCTGTTTCTGGCGCTCGGGCTCTGGCTGCTCAAGACTTCGCCCAATTGGTGGACGGGCGTGTTTTGTTTTTTCCTGCTCGGTTTTATGCAGTACCGGCTGGTGATGTCCGCGCACGAAGCCGTGCACAAAACGCTTCTGTTTCCAGCCTGGCTGAATGAAGCCGCCGGCGTGTTTCACGCCGCACTCGTCGGCATCTCCTTTTTCAATTACCGCAAAACCCATTTGGAACATCACAAGAACCCTCAGAGCATCGAGGATGACATCGACGGCTACATTTACCGGCCGCTGCTCAAATGCAAACCCGGTTGGAAGCGATTTGGGCTGCTCGTTTTCGGCGTGCTCGTCGATATCTTTGAAAAGGTGAAGCGAAAGCTCAAGGGCGCGCAGCGGGTTTCCACGCAGGAAAAAATCGAGAACGCTTCGAGCCTTCCTTCGCAGACCCTTCCCATTTTGCTGGCGCAGGCCGGGGCATTCGCGTTTTTCACATGGTACCTGAGCTGGTGGCATTACTTCGTTTTTTGGGTGACCCCGGTTTTGCTGGTCGCGCTCTCCCTCGATCGCGCCCGCACGTTTCTCGAACATGGGTATCAATTCATTTTTTCGGATCAAAAATTGGAAGATCTACGCCAGGCGCCTCAAACCACCATCGACGTCCAGACAAACGCGCTCGAGCGGTATCTCTTCGCGCCCTACGGTTTTGCGCATCACCAGGCGCATCACGCGTATCTGACGGTGCCCTTTTACAATCTGCCGAAAGTGGTCCAACTCCTCGAAAGAAAAGACCCCGCTTATTTTCATCGGGTCAAAGGTTCGTACGTCACGATCCTTTTCAAAATGATCTGGGCCGACAAATGAGTCCGGTCACTGGTTCCGACGGTTCCTGCCTGATGTGCCAGAACAAGGACTGGCGTTTGGTCGTGCGATCTGAAGATATCGAATACCGATGCAAACCGGGGTCTTTTGATCTCGTCGAGTGCACGCGTTGCGGCCACGTTTACGTGCATCCCTTGCCGGCCTATTCCGAGATTCCATCGCTTTACCCAGCCACTTATTACACGGTAAACAAAAAATCGCCGCTCTACCTCGATGGCTACGTTTACGAAAAAAAGCTGGAATCCGATGCGCGAAAGTTGCGGCGTTCGCTGCAAAACTTTCAAATCCGTTCCATCGTGGACGTGGGTTGCGGTGAAATCAGCCGGCTCGTCAAGTTGAAGGAGGCATTTGGCGGGAAGATCGAAGCCATCGCGCTCGATATTCAATTCGACGACGATATCGTGCGGCAGGCAAAGGAACATGGAATCAAACTCGTGCACGGCAACGTTGAAACGGACCTGCAAGCGTTGCGTGATGAAGGCCATGATCTCATCATCATGCGGCAGTTGCTCGAACATTTGCGCGATCCACAAATCGCCGTCAAAGGCCTGGCGCGCAAACTCGCGCCGAATGGATTGATGATCATCGATACGCCGAACCGGGGCGGCCTCGATTACGGTTTGTTCCGAAAAAAGTTTTGGGGCGGCTATCATGTGCCGCGGCATTTTCACCTCTTCACCCAATCGTCCCTGGTTCAGTTGATCGAGAATGCGGGCTTGTCGATTTACCGGAAAGGTTACCTGCCCTCGATGGGATTCTGGATCATCAGTCTGAGGAATATGCTGGGATTAAACAGCATTGAAGCGGGGCGCTCGGTGTTCGAATTCCTGCGATACAAAAACCTGCTCGTGGCGGGAAGTTTCATTGCCTTCGATACCCTTCGGCTCAAACTCGGATTTCAAACTTCGAACCAGTTTGTCTTTGCCTGGAAAAAACCGGGCGTTTAATTCCTCGTCGATCTTTCGGAATTCCCTTCGCACTCCTCCGTCCATGAGGCCGGCTTGGGCACTGATGAGCCCTGCTGTTCTGGATGGATTACAAACCCGTCGGGTGATCCAGAAAGATCCAGGGAAGCCGAAACTTTTTCGAGAGGTGCGCGGCCAGCGCCTTCACGCCGAACGTTTCCGTGGCGTAATGACCGCCGTAAAGCACGTTCAAGTTGAGCTCCTCAGCCAGTGCGTAACTCCAATGCGGTCCTTCGCCGGTGATGAAAGTGTCCACTCCTTCTTGCGCGGCAGTCTTGAGCTCCTGGCCAGCCCCGCCCGTAACAACTCCAATCACGCGGCAAACCTCCGGACCTCCGGGAATGATCAACGGCTTCACGCCGGTCGCCGATTCCAAACGCACGCCCAATTCCACACGGGACAGGCGTGTCGCCGACTTGAACCCGAGGAACTTTCCTTTTTCAAAAAAGAACGGTTGCAGCTTTTTAAGTTCGAGTTGGCGGCACAGCACCGCGTTATTGCCAAAGCGGCCATGCGCATCGAGCGGAAGATGCGCGCTGTAGATCGCCAAATTGTTTTCGATCAAACGCCGCAGCAATTCGTAATGGCGTCCGGTCCATGGCTGGCGCGCGCTCCAAAACAGCCCGTGATGCACCACCAACAAATCGGCTTCGGCTTCAATGGCCATTCGAATGGTCGCGAGGCTGGCGTCAACGGCCGCGGCAATCCTCGAGACCGTTCCCTTGTTTTCCACTTGCAAGCCATTGCAGGCGCCGGGCCAGTCGGTGAAGGTTTCCACCTGCAAAAGCTGATCGCAATAGCCGGCCAAACGCGCGAGCGAACAAGTTGACATGGGAACGAGCAGAACAAATTTTTCGCGCCGCGCAAGTGCCAACTGCACAGTAGCAGCAGAGCTTTCAGGCGCCCGCATACATCGCCAGACTTCCCCACTTTGGCAACGCGGAGAGGAAACTTCCATCCAGTTCGTCCCGCCAGAATCTTGCTGATTCCCGGCATGCGCTGCGCAATGATACCGCCACGCGGAACGAACCCGAATCGCTGCGGCATCAGAGAGAGGATTTATGACGGAACCCACTGAAATGGCTTTGCCTGAGTACCAAAACTTGCATCCAGCGGATCTCGCCGATCGATTGCAGCGTCTGCCTTCGGACGCCGCGCAAAGGATCTTGCTGGGACTGCCGCGCACGCTGGGGGCAGCGGCTTTGGATGAATTGGAAAAAGAAAAGGCTCTGGAGTTGCTCGAAGCTTTCGACGCGCCGCAACTGGGCGAATTGTTTCTCGAACTGCCTCCGAACGCCGTGGCCGATCTCGCCGCCGCGCTGCCCCCATCGAAACGCCGCGCGGTTCTGGCCGCGTTGCCTGCAGACAAAGCCAAGCCGATTCATTCGCTCCTCCGCTACCGGCCCGATACCGCCGGTGGCATTATGAGCGATCGCTTCATTGCCCTGCGTCCGGAATTCACGATTCAACACTGCCAGG
>JBFMDG010000388.1:0-7102 GCA_040754135.1 Verrucomicrobiota bacterium | reverse complement strand
CGCAGGTCAAGGCAGTGAGGCCGAGGCCGAGGCCGGCCGCGAACAGGAGGCCGAAGCGGTTGCAGAAGGCATTCATGGCACGATGACGACTGGGCAGATTATCGTGGAGCGAAGCGGGTTTGGCAACGACATTGTACTTACACGTATTATTTTTCGGAAAGCCGGCCGCGAACGGCGCGATCGAGAAACGCGCCTCCAAACGCATTGTAAGGGTGGACCCGATCCGCCGGTTGCCCATGCGCTTCCAGAATTCGACCTTGGTTCGCCCAGGCAAAGATCGACCCGCGCAAATTGTAGACGGCCTCAAATCCAGCGTGGCGCAGCCGCGCCGCCAATGCCGACGAGCGGTAACCCATCGAGCAGTAAACCACCAGCGCGCGGTTCAGTCCAAAGCGCGCCTTCACCTCCTCGGGCGTGGCCTCCGGGTTTACCTGCTCCGCGCCGGGCAGGTGGCTGACGTCGTACTCGGCGCGTGTGCGCACATCGAGCAGGAGCGGCCGAGCCCGATTCGCATCCTCCAGCCACGCGTGCAATTCCGCCGGTGAAATCTGTTGCACGTCCGGAAAACGGGAGCGAATCACCCGATCGGCCAGCCAAAATCCAAAGGACCGGCTGCAGTTGGCCCAAAGCAGGACCAACATCACCCCGAGCAACAAAAGGCCAATCGTCAGCATGCGATCCTCCGAACGATCAACGCACCGCTAACTATTCGGTTCAATTGCGCAGGAAGGCAAATCCACGGTCCGCACGCGCCGCCGCAAAATTTCTGTTTCATCGCCCCCAGCCTGTGGCATAAATCAACCATTGTTTGCATGAATACTGTACGCGTCGGCATTATCGGCATGGGCAACATGGGAAAATTTCACGCCGATTATCTCCTCAATCAAAAGGTCCATCGCTGCCAATTGACGGCCCTGGCCAGCGGGACCCCGAGCAAGCTCGAGAAATACAAACCGCTGAAAATTTTCGAGAATGCCGAAAAGTTGATTCACTCCGGCGACGTCGATGCCGTGCTCATCGCCACTCCCCATTACCATCACACCACGCAAGGCATGGCCGCATTGGAAGCGGGATTGCACGTGATGGTGGAAAAGCCAATTTCGGTGCACAAAGCCGATGCCGAACGGCTCCTGGCGGCGCATCGCAATCCCCGGCAGGTTTTTGCCGCCATGTTTCAATTGCGCACGGAACCGCGTTATAAAAAGCTGAAGAAACTCATCGCCGACGGTGAACTGGGACAGATCGTGCGGGTCAATTGGATCAACACCGATTGGTTTCGGACGGAGGCCTACTACGCCAGTGGCGGTTGGCGCGCGACCTGGCGAGGTGAAGGAGGCGGGGTGCTGTTGAACCAATGTCCGCATAATCTCGATCTGATGATCTGGCTTTGCGGCATGCCAAAACGGGTGCGCGGATTTTGCCAGCTCGGCCGATTCCACAACATCGAAGTCGAGGACAACGTCACGTTTTTCATGGAATACGAAAATGGCGCCACCGGTGTGTTTGTCACATCAACCGGTGAAGCGCCCGGCTCGAACCGGTTCGAGATCGTTGGCGACCGCGGCAAGGTGGTGCTGGAAAATGGGAAGATGACGTTTACTCGCAATGAGGCGTCGATGATCGAGTTCAGCCGCACGGCCAAAACGGGCTTTGCCAAGCCGGAGATCTGGAATGTGGAAATTCCGTTCGACAATGCCGCGGCGCAACACGCGACCGTCATGCAGAATTTCGTCGATGCCATTCTGGATGGCGCGCCATTGATTGCACCGGCGGCGGAGGGCATGCGTTCGGTCGAACTGGCCAACGCTGCGCTCTATTCCTCCTTGACCGGTCAGACGGTGGAATTGCCGCTCGACAGCGCCGCTTACGAGCGGAAACTCGAGCAGTTGATCGCCGAATCGAAGTTCGAGAAAAAGACCGTGGAAATTGCGGCCGAGGATTTCACCCAATCTTTTCGACGCTGATGCGTCTTTCGCAAGGAATGGAGGCGCTTGATTTGAACCGACTGAAAATGAAAGGAACTGATTTATGATTCTTCTTGGAGTGGGCGACGAAGCCGGCAACACCATCGACACACAAATATCGGCCGTGAAAACGCTCGGCTGGAATCATCTTGAAATGCGCGGCGTGGAAGTTCCCGGTTTTCCCAAGGCGAACTTTCATGACATTCCCGACGCGGCGTTTGAAATTGCCGTGGAGAAGCTCCAAACCGCCGGGATCCAGGTGTATTGCTTCGGCTCGACCATCATGAACTGGGCGAAGAAGGTGAATGATCCATTCGAGGTGACGCTTGCCGAAGTCGGCTGGGCCATTCCGCGCATGCAGCGGCTGGGGACGCGTTTCGTGCGCATCATGAGCTTCAAGCCCGGTGACGATGAGGAATCGATCCCGCAGGAATGCTTTCATCGGATGCGGGAAGTCACACGCATGTTTCTCGATGCCGGCATCCAACCCGTTCACGAAAACTGCATGAACTACGGCGGCATGAGTTGGAAACATGGCTTGCAACTCGTGGAGAATGTCCCGGGATTAAAATGGGTTTTCGACACGGCCAACCCGGTTTTCAATGCCGATCGCAGCAAGACAAAACCTTGGCCGCAACAGGACCCGTGGGAGTTTTGGACTCACTTGCGCGATTACACGGCCCATATCCATATCAAGGATGCCACCTGGAATCCCGCCAAAAACGATGCCGATTACAATTGGCCGGGCGAAGGTCAGGGACGCGTTCGCGACATTTTGAAAGATGCCTTTGCGCGCGGTTACGATGCCGGCATCTCCATCGAACCCCACATGGTGGTGGTCTTTCACGATGCCAATTCGAAGGCGAGCGACGACGCCATCAAAGCCAATTTCATCGAGTACGGCCGCCGGCTGGAAAAAATGATTTCGGAGATCAAAGGCGAATTGGCACGCGAAAAATCACCGCAACCTGCGGCATTGGCTGCGCGTTAGATCAACGGCGTTTTTTGCCGAACTCACGCAAGACCGAAAGGGCCATCGGGCCGGCACGGTTCACTTCGTCGTTGTCGCTCGATGTTTCACACCACCGAAGAACGTGAGGTACGGTTCGCCGCGGGCCTGTCGCAGGAGCAGCAGCGCCAGTTCGCGCGCGTGATAATCGCCCCACATCGAGCTTTCGCCATTCGGCACTTTCTGTCCCGGCGCAATGGAATCCCAGCCGTTGGGCCGGTGATAAATCGAATGCAAAATGAGGCCTTGATGCTTTGCTGACGTGGACAGGTAGGGTTCATCGAACAACGCGTTCGCGATGGTCAAACCGGCTTGGACCCATTTTCGGCCGGCTCGCGCGCTATTTTCGTGCGCTTCGAGAAATTGTCCCAGCCGCATCAATCCCTGCGCCGCGATTGCCGCCGCCGAACTGTCCACCGGCTCGAAGGGATTGTACGGATCGGCCGGCCGCGCGCCGTAATCGCCGAGCCGATGCAAATTTGGCGCGCCGCTGTCCCACATGGGAATGCCATCGGCGCAGCAAATCGCCGTGAAGTTTTCCGCCACGGCCCGGGCCGTTTCGAGCAGGAGCCAGGCGAAACGATCGCGCGCTTTCGATTGGCCCGGGCGTTTCGCTTCCGTGATCCAGGGAAAAACTGCGTGAAAATGCAAAGCGGGCGCGGCCCTGCGAGCTTCCGATTCGGAAACCGCACTCCAGAATTCCAACAACTCGGCGCAGCCCAAAAGCGCCCAGGCCGCGCCGCGAGTCCAGGTGGTGAACGGCGAGTAACCTTGCTGTGAACTGGGGCAGCGATAACTCCCGTCATTCAAATTAAAAAGGCTCTCATGCGCCACGCGTCCGCGCACGTCGTAGGCGTCGCGTCCGCGGCCAAAGTAAATATTGTACTGCGTGGTGGTGATGGCGTGTTGCACGAGGCGATCGAGCAAAGAGATCTTTTGGTCACGCTCGCCCATCAGCGAGTGACCGAGCCGATGGGCCACAGCCAGCGAACGCAGCGATCGCAACGTGTCGATGAAAAGGGAGTGCGGGCCGTTAAACGAGTAAATGTAACCGGCGCCCGGTGCGAGCTGAGTCCAGCGCGCGGCCTGCACTGCGCCGCTGGTCTTGAGCGCGAGTTCGTAAAAATGCTCTTCGAAATCGTTCTGCGCCATTTTCCCTTCGCGCATCAGCCGGAGAAGATTTCCGTAGGTCGAGACATTGTTGAATCCATGATCGTGCACGCCTATGTGGGAAACGTGCGAGGCCATCAACGCCACCGTCTTGCGCCGGCCAAGTTCGAGAAACTCCCGGTCGCCGGTGGCATCGAATTGCAACAGCGCCGATCCGAACTGAAATCCTTGCGTCCATTCTGTCCAACCGCGCGAGGTGTATTTTCCATTGGCGGTGAAAACCGGCGTGCCCTGCTCGGGTTTCCAGCTTCGTTCGAGATCGAGAATTTTTTGAGCGGAATATTCGAAGAGCCGTTCGACTTTCGGTTGGAGCTTTTTCGGGGTGAGGCTCGAATCAATTTTCAGCGGCATAAACTTGAATCACAAAATGCGCAGATGAAATCCTCCGTCGGCATTGATCACTTCCCCCGTGGTGAACGGGAGAAGGTTTTGGGCAATCGCAGCCACGGCGCTGGCCACATCGTCGGGTTTGCCCCAGCGGCGAATGGGCGTGAGTCCGCCGGCGATGAGCGCATCGTATTTCTCCTTCACCGCGCTCGTCATGTCCGTTTCGATGATGCCGGGCCGGATTTCATAAACGCGTATGCCGTGTTCAGCCAATCGCGCCGCAAAGAGCGAGGTCATCATCGAGAGTCCGGCTTTGGCCATGCAATAATCGCCGCGATTCACCGAGGCGGTGTAAGCGCTGATCGAGGAAATGGTCACAATTTTCGGCTGATAGTCGGCGCCCGCCGGGTTCCCCTGCATCTGTTCGATCATCCATTTGGCTGCAAGTTGGGTGAGGAAAAACGGCCCTTTCAAATTGATCCGGAGGAGTCGATCGAAACTTTCCTCTGTCGCATCGAGCAAATCGGCGCGGACTTGTGGAGCGACCCCGGCATTATTGATGAGCAAATCGAGACGGCTGAATTTTTCGCGCGTGCCAGCGATGAGACGCGCGCGATCCGCCGCTTCCCCAATGTCGGCCTGGCAAAGTTCCGTGCGAATATTGGCCCCGGCAGCGCGGGCGGCCAATTGACAATCATGGGCCGTTTGCCCGGCCGCCGCCTGGTTGCTGGCGAAGTTAAGAACGAGATCGTGTCCGAGCTGGGCCAGCTTCAATGCAATGCCGCGTCCGATGCCCCGCGACGCGCCCGTGACCAGTGCAACCGGATTCATTGGCGCGCATCTTAAGCGCGAGGTTGTCCAGCCAACAACTCAATCTTTCTCGAACCGGCCACGCGCAATGCTTCAACCGCCGGCGACGATGCGAACGACTTCGAGCCGATCTCCGGCAAGCACAGGGCGGCGCGCAAATTCAGATGGGGCGACCGCTTCGCCGTTGTGCTCAACCACCACGCTGCGTGGAAGGAGTTTTTGGCGGAGAAGGAATTCCTCGATCGTGCAAGGGAAAGCGGTTTCGATTTCTTTGCCATTGGCAATCACGGTCCCGGTGCTCATGACGATTCCGAAATTCAAGCGGAGAGCGCGGCATCCCAGTCCTTCCAAACCGGTTCATAACCGAGCCGCCGAATTTGTTCAGCCACTTCCTGCGGCGGACGGGAATCCGCAATGTCGAATTGCCCGGTAGCATGCCCTGCCGTTTCTTCGCTGGCCCATTCGCTCGCTCCGGAAGTGAGTGCCACGATGCGTCCGCGTTGCGTGAGATGGATTTTGTCCTGTCCGGCCCCGGTGTAACCGCCGGGTTCGGTATGGCTGCCGGCGCTCATGAGAGTGATCCCGAGCGGAATCAGTCCGTCGCGCAGTTGCGCCGGTTCGCGGGTGGACAAAACGAGCCCGGCATCGGGAAGCAAAAGGCGCAAGGCGCAAACCAACTGCACGAGCTCGCGGTCCCCCATGTGGGTGAGCGGTTCGAATTCCCCGGCGCATGGCCGCAGCCGCGGAAGCGAAATCGTTAACTGCGCTTTCCAGCAATGCCTCAACAGATACAAAGCATGCGCGGCTACGCAGAGCGCCTCGAAACGCCAGTCGCTCAAACCAAACAATGCCCCGATCCCCAGTCTTCGAAATCCCGCGCGATAGGCGCGCTCCGCCGTTTCGAGCCGCCAGTCGAAATTCCGTTTCGGCCCGGCGGTATGCATCTCCGCATAGACTTCGCGATCGTAAGTTTCCTGGTACACGACGAGTCCTTCCGCGCCAGCTTGAACGAGTTCCTGGTAATCCGGCGTTTCCATTGGGCCGATTTCGAGTGAGACCGATGGCAATTGCTGGTGGAGCGCGCGAACGCACTCGGCCAAATAAGTTCGCGAAACAAACTTCGGATGTTCGCCGGCCACCAACAAAACATTGCGAAATCCCTGGGCCATCAACGCCCGGGCCTCGCGCAGCACTTCCTCGACTGAGAGCGTGACGCGCAAAATGGGATTATCGCGGGAGAATCCGCAATACTTGCAGTTGTTGATGCATTCATTCGAAAGGTAGAGCGGCGCGAAGAGGCGGATCACCTTGCCGAAACGTTGTTGCGTCAGAGCTTGCGAGCGGCGGCAGAGCAGTTCGAGCTGGTTGGCGGCGGCGGGCGAGAGCAAATGCGCAAAATCGGCCAGCGACCATTCGGGTTTGTGCAAAGAAGCGGCGACCTGCCGGTCCGTCGCTTCACGAGCGCGGATTTGCAATTCCTGCAGTGGCAGCCGGTTGAATTCCGAAACGAAAGTCATTCAGGCTGACACTAACAAAAGCCCGCCGGTTGTCACAAAAAAATTCCGCACCCTCGCTCAGCGGCACGGTGAACGGGATGAAGTGCCCTAAGCCTGGTCGAGGGTGCGGAGAACCCAGCCCGCTCGTGTGATGCAGCCAATAAACCTGAGCGACCCGAGACGGAAAGAGGCGGGCTGACCATTGGGAGTGCGAAAAACCAAAACGCCTTTCGCAGGCCAATCACCGAAGCCAACCCGCCCCGCTGTGGTCAAGCGAGCGCTCTCCAGCGCAACAGGCCAGTGATTTGGCAATCGGAGAGCGCTTC
>JBFMDG010000387.1:0-7112 GCA_040754135.1 Verrucomicrobiota bacterium | reverse complement strand
GTTCAACGCGGGCAGAGCTTTCTCGTAAATTCCGAGCAGCAATTCCTCGGTGGTTGGAGCGGCCAGGATTTCGTCGAAAAAGATCTCCAGGCTGGGATCGGGAACTTGTTCAAGGCCGAGGGGCGGTTCGCGCATTTCGCCCACACGCCGCCGCAACGCGGCCACATGTTCGGCACAGAGATGGGCGTGCAAGCTGAACGCCATCTTCAATTCGTAAATCGGTTCGGCGGTAATGCGGGCGACAAAGATTTGGTGCAGCCGTTTGAAAGCATAATGATAACGCTTGAGGCGGGTGACGCATTGATCGACCGACAGGCCCGGTTTCATGGCATCGTTCATCTCGCAAATACCGGCCAATGGCGGCAGGTTGCGATACGATGGATAGGCATTCATAACTGGCTCGCAAAATAGCACCGGCCGCAATCGGCCAACAGAAAATTTTGCGTTCACGCGTATTCGCACTTCTTCGTCCCATCCCGCGCGCATGCTTTGATGGAAACCGAATGACGACACCGGCGCTGCGGCCTTCGCTGTCGGCATGTGCATGCGGGGAATCGTCTCAAAAATTCGTGCATGCATGTCGTCGAGCCATTAGCATCGCGCCATGCACACGCCCGCTCCCGATGCGCGTGACCCACTTTCCGCATTTCAGTTTCTGCTTGCTCTGTTGTTGCTGTTTGTCTTTGGCGCTTTGATCATCGACGCCCTCGTGCCATTGCCGAGGGAAGTTTCGAAAATCGTTCAAGGGCTCGATCTGGCGGCGTGCGCCTTGTTTTTCGTCGATTTTTGCGTGCGGTTTACGAAAGCGCCGAACAAAGCGGCATTCATGAAATGGGGCTGGATCGATTTGATCGCCTCGATTCCAAACATCGATTTTCTGCGCGCGGGGCGTCTGGTGGGTTTATTGCGCATCATCCGGCTCTTGCGCGGCATCCGGGTTGGCCAGCGGCTTTGGACGGTCTTCCTTCAAAACAAACCGAGAAGCGCCTTCGGAGCCGTCGTCATCAGCACCCTGCTGTTGATCACCTTTTCTTCCATGGCCATTCTCGTTGCGGAAACGGAAGAGAAATCGAATATCAAAACCGCCGAGGACGCCATCTGGTGGAGCGTGACGACCGTGACCACGGTCGGTTACGGAGACAAAGTGCCCGCGACGAGCGCTGGCCGCGTGATCGCGATGGTTCTGATGATTTTCGGCATCATCCTCTTTGGAACATTGAGTGGCATTGTGGCCTCTTTCCTTTTGGAACGAGAGCGATCGTCTGAATGGTCCGAGGTGACGAGCCGATTGCAGGCGCTCGAAACAAAAGTTGGCCGGGCGCCGCCGCAGTTTTCACAGTCCAAACCGAGTTCCGGGACAAATGAAGGACCATCGAGCCCTGCGCCCGACTGATCGCATCCCGTGACCGGCTCTGCGTGCCTTCGTGTGGGTCAGGACGTTGTTTTGCTGAGAGCCTGGTGGATCGTCCCGAGCAGGCTTTGTGATGAAAAGGGCTTTTCGACCAACAACACCTCGCCCGTGGCAATGGCCTCGCTCACTTGATGTTTCTCGATGAGCCCGCTCAGCATGACAACTTTCGCGGCCGGTTCGATCGCTCGAATGGCGTGAATCATCGCCAGCCCATCCATGATCGGCATCATGCTGTCGGTCAAAACAAGCTGGATGCGGCTGCGTTCCTTGACGAAATGAGCCACACCTTCCGCTCCGTTTTCCGCGGCAATCACGCGATAACCATGTTTCTGCAACGTCAGCCGGATGACTTGCAGCACTTGCGGTTCGTCGTCCACCACCAGAATCAGTTCGCCCTGGCCGCGCGGCAGTTGCTGTTCGGGCACGGCCGTTTCCGGCACGGCATTTTCGACATGCGCCGGAAAATAAATCTTAAAGATCGATCCTTTCTGCGGTTCGCTATAAACGTGCATGAAGCCGCCGTGCGATTTCACAATGCCTTTCACCGTCGAAAGTCCGAGTCCAGTCCCCTTGCCAATTTCTTTCGTCGTGAAAAAAGGATCGTAAATTCGCTCCATGATTTCCGGGGCAATGCCGGTTCCGGTATCGGTGACTTTCAGCACCACGTAAGCGCCGCACCGGGCTTCAGGATGAAAGCGAAGGTAAGTTTCATCGACGAGCACGTTTTCTCCGCAAAGAGTGAGGGTGCCGCCTTTGGGCATGGCGTCGCGGGCATTGACCCAAAGATTCATCAGCACCTGATTGAGATGGGTGGGAACGCCGCGAATGGTCCATAGATCTTTGGGGGCTTGAATTCTGACATTGATGGATCGAGGCAAAACTTCCTTGAGCAGGTTTTGCATTTCACGAAGGAGATGCGCCAGTTGCAATTGGGTATGCTCTCCCTGAACGCCGCGGGCGAAAGCGAGGATTTGTTTGATCAGATTGGCGCCATGCATCGCGCTTTTCTCCAGCGTGTCGAGCAACTCGAGCGTGCGCGGTGGCGGATCTTGCATGCGGAGCAATTGCGCCACCATCAGAATGGGAGCCAAGGCGTTGTTCAAATCATGCGCGATGCCCCCGGCGAGAATGCCAATGCTTTCCATGCGTTGCGCGCGAAGGAACTTTTCCTCCAGCTCCTTTTGTTCGGTGATGTTTGTGTTGATGATGAGCAACGCCTCCGCTTTCTGCTGTTCGAGCAGGGTCCAGCTGCTCTTCACAATCACTTTTTGGCCGCTCTTTGTGAATTGAGTCATCTCGCCGGTCCAGGCCCCATGGGTCAAGGCGTGGCGGCGCGCGTTTTCGAATGATTCGGGTTGATCCCGGAAAAACAGTTGGGCCCCAAGCTGGCCGATTACTTCGTGCTCGCCCCAACCATACAACTCATGCGCGCCTTTGTTCCAATAGCTGATTTCACCGCGGCTATTGCAGACCAGAATGGCATCGTGCGCGTTGTTCAAAAACATGGCCTGTTGCCGGATGCGATCTTCGGCCGCGGCCGCTTTCCGGCGATCATCCGCTTCACGCAAAGCGCGCTCGATGGCCGGCAAGAGGCGGCTCAAACGTTCTTTCAGCACATAATCGGTGGCGCCCATTTTCATTGTTTCGATGGCCGCTTCTTCCCCCATGCTGCCGGTCACGAAAATGAACGGCGTGTCCAGCCGCTTGTTCATCACCATTTGCAAGGCGGAAATCCCATCGAACGCCGGCAACTGTTTATCCGCCACGATTAAATCGAAACGGCGATGTTCCAAAGCGGCGGCGAATTCCTCACGCGTTTGGGCATCGAAAAAAATCCAGTCGGGATGCGCCTTTCGGATCAAGCCCTGGATGATGCGCCGATCGACTTCATTGTCCTCGAGATGCAGGATGTTTCGCTGTGGTGTCGGGAGGGTTGATGCATTCATGGCATAAGTGGATGTCACGTTCGCATTTGGCGGCGCCTGATGGGCCCGGCTCCACCGCCGCGGATTCTCTTTGAATGCTGCTTTTTATGTTCCGAATAAATGGGTTGCAAGAAAAAACAGGAAGCGCGTGTGCGCGGATTAAGCTGATGAATTGATGCAGGATGAAGAGAAAAATGAAATCGAATGGACGGAAAGCGGATGGCTCCCATCGAGCCAACCCTTTGCTGAAATCTTCCAGCGATGAAGGAGCTGCTTTTAGTGAGCCAGCTTGCCAAGTCTGAACTTCGATTCCCGGTCAAGCTCGACCTTTATCGTGAGGATACGAAAGGATACGAAGCGAGCACGTTGCACGGCGCCCGCGAGGGCGACCCAGCACCCATCCGTTATTTTGGTGATTAAGGCGAGCGGTCACTTTCCCATGGCATTGAAATCGATTTTCCAGGCCTGTTCGATCAAACGTAGGTTCATGGGCCAGAATTGAATCCCTTCGTTGGCCGTGGCGATTTGCAATTCCACATGCGTTTCGAGGGCGGAAGTGGCCCGCTGACTCACAATGCGAAATCCTCGCATTTCGCGTTCGAAGTCGCGTTTCATGGCTTCGCGCGCTTGCTCGCGATTGGCTCCGCCGCGTTTTCCAAGCACTTGCTCGGGCTCGATCACGAGCGCCGCTGCCCGATCGATCTGCCCTTCTTTCATAGCCCAAAAAAATGAAAGCACGGCTGCTTCAGGTGTCGCTTGTCCACGATCAGCGAGTTCTGCGGGCGCGATGAAAGGAATCGGGGTGGCGGGTTGCGTGGGTTGGCCGCGCGCTTCTCGCAATTTGCGGAGGCGTTCATGTTGGGCGCGCACATTCGTCAAAGTGGATTGCTGATCCCGAAGCTGGCGCACTTCATTGCGAAGTTTGTGCAATTCGCGCGCATCCTGCCGCTGGCGTTCGATCTCCGTTGTTTGATTGCGCAAGGATTCAATTTGCGCGTTTTGCCGGAGGAGGAGGTTGCGCTCGGCAAGCCGGGCATGCAGAGCGGTTCGCTCCAGTTCCTGTTCGGCGATCGAACGTTCCTGGGAAGTGATGCACCAGCCCAGACCACCGGCGACCAGAAGGGATGCGGCCATCGGGAGAAATCGCGCTTTCATGGTTCGGACATGTAGAGTTTTCCATCTTTTTCCACGAGCACCCGATCGAGCGGCAGTTGATGCACGCTTCCGTCCACGAGTCCGACGTTGTTGTGAATGGCACAGCGGGAGAGGACTCTTTTCGCATCTATGCTTTTGGCGTTGGATGCCAGGAATTCGTAACTGCAATTGGCTAAAGTGAATTGCTGCCAGTTGGCCGCTGCTGACCGTGTGTCGTCGGAGGGACAAACCAGGAGTTTCGGCGAGCTTAATTGATTTTGAATGGCTAGAACATCCGGCGGGAGCACGTCATCGTGATCGCTCGCCCATATCCGCGCGGCCAATCCGAGGTTTTTCAAATGGTTGACGCAAGTGATGCGTTGAGCTTTGGCCCGGGCATCGACGACCATTTCGGTGTTCACATCCGGGGGCAGTTTCAATTCGGCGATGATTTTATCGTTCTCGAATTGGAGTTTCGCCATTTCGGAAAGCGTTGTTTTGAAGCGGGCGATTTCCGATTTGAGCGTGGCAATTTCGGCGAGCGCCTGATCCAGCCGTTCGATTTCGGCGGCGAGCGCGCTCAAGCGCCGGTATTCGGCGTTTTCCTTTCGCAAGGCATCGAAATCACCGAGCGACTGCCGCAGGGCGTCATTCTGCTGTTTCAGTTCAGAAAGGGTGGCAAGTTGCGCGCCCATAACGATCATGCCGAGCACAAGGCAGGCAGTCACAGGCAGCCATGGCTTGAGCCAGGACCACCAGGCGAATGCCGCGTGCGTGGGAGGGCAGGATCGACGCTGGAGATCGGCCGTTAATTGGCCCAGCAATTCCTTCGGCGGCCGAGGCGCCGGGGCTTTGCGAAGCAGAGTTTCAATAGTTTCGTTGTTCATGGTGTTTTCGACGGAACTGTGAGTGCGGATGACCGTGAATCGGGCACACGCGCGCGGAGCAATTCGAGCGCGGATTGAATGCGGTATTTGACCGTGCTGACCGCGATTCCGAGCGCTTCAGCCGTCTCGCTCAATGACAATCCCTGGTAGTAATGAAGATGAACCACATCGCGAACTGGTTCATCGAGATGCTCGACCGCGGCATACAATCGGAAAGCCAGATCGCGCTGCTCCGCGCTTTCGAAAGGGGTTCGCGCATCGTCAGCGCGGGCTTCCCACCAGGCGCTGGCACGGGCATCATCGCGCTGCGGCTTGCGGCGCCAATCGAGATAAACATGATGCGCAATTCCGTACAGCCACGTGGAAAAGCTCGATCGGCCTTCGAACCCTGGCAGAGCGTCCCATAATTTCAGAAATGTTTTCTGCGTCAGATCAGCCGCTTCCGTTTCGTCGCCGCACAAACGGCAAAGATAACAAAATATCCGCCGATAAAACTGCGTTACGAGTTCGGACGCCGCCTGAGAGTCACCCGCTTTAGCCCGCCGGCACAACCGGTCTGTTTGATCGCTCATAATCACCTTCGGTCATTTCATGAGTCGCAACAAAACGCAAACCTGGCCAAAAGAATCGCAATATTTTTCACGGAAGAGCGCTTGATGCCTCGTTAGATCAAAAGTTCTACAACGAACCTGAACCAATGCCGACGTGACTTCTGGCCATGGTAGCTGAAGCTCTGTAAACGGCTGAGACGCGGACATGAGCGAATGAACGATGCGGGGAGCGACCGGAGGCCACTAACTGTTCGTCGCGTGCAGCCCCAGCGAACCCGGGCCTGTGCGCTGGGCGTGATCCGGATGGCTTTATTCTTGTGCCAGAGTCTCAGGCGAGTCATTTTTACCTGAATCGTGGAAGCATTGAGTGTGTTAAGTCCGGCCATGAAACCCGCCTTTCGCGCGGTCCAACTCTTCTCCTGGCTTTTTCTGATCGCCACCACCGCGACGATGACGAAACCCACCAAGGCTTCATCGTCGTCGGTCCGCTCTCTGGTCGAGAATTACTGCGCCGATTGCCATGATTCCGAGATGAAAAAAGGAGGGCTCGATTTGAGCGGTGTCTCCTTCGAGGATGTGGGGCCGCACTCCGCAATTTGGGAAGAGGTGGTCAGAAAACTGCGTGCCCGGCAAATGCCGCCGGCTGAAAAAAAACGCCCCGACGAATCGACCTATCAGCAGGTCATTCACTGGCTCGAATCTTCGCTCGACAAAACGGCCGCATCAAAACCCAACCCGGGACGCACAGAATCCTTTCGCCGGCTTAACCGGACTGAATATCAAAATGCCATTCGAGATCTCCTCGCGCTCGAAATCGACGCCGCCGCGTTCCTGCCCAAAGATGATGTCGGGCATGGCTTCGACAATGTCACCGTCGCCAATCTTTCTCCCATGCTGCTCGACCGCTACATTTCTGCCGCGCAAAAGATCAGCCGGCTGGCGGTTGGCAGTCCGACGCGTGTGGGCGGGGACACGTTTCGGCTGCGCCCGGACCTGACGCAGGAAGAACACGTGCCGGGGTTGCCTTTAGGCACGCGCGGCGGCGCTTTGATTCCTTATACGTTCCCGCAAGATGCGGAATACGAGATCCAGATTCGCCTGACCCGGGATCGCAACGAGGAAATTGAAGGACTGCGCGAGCCGCATGAATTGGAGTTGCTCCTCGATCGCAAGCGGGTCGCTACTTTCAAAGTGGAGCCTCCCA
>JBFMDG010000386.1:0-7124 GCA_040754135.1 Verrucomicrobiota bacterium | reverse complement strand
TCGCGTGGGAATGCGCAAGGCGATCGGTTGGCTTGCGCGCAGAAAATATTAGAGCCGACTCACGTCAGGCTGCTACGGGCTGCTACGGGCCGCTGCGGGCTCCTGCTGGCGCGAATCGAACCTTGGCTGGTTGCACCGTGCAAAAGTTTCCTTCCAACACTTCATAAAGCTGCTTGAGCTGCGATTGAAATAGCCCGACGCGATCGCGCGAGATCTCCGGTTCCAACAACTCCAAATGCAGCCGGGCGATCAGTTTCTCAGGACTGGCTTTGGCCCAGTCCAATTTCCAGCGCAACGGCGCATTCACCTGTTCCATCGGTTCGGGCGCTTTTCCGAAATCGATGGCTTTCGGGAACGCAAATTCGATCTGCTGCTCGATGCGCAAGGGATATCCGTCGTTCAAATGAATTCCGGTGCGGCGCGCATGCAGCGCTCGTTCCCAGACCCGTGGCAGCCAGAATGGCGCCCGCAACGCGATCTCGCCCCCAACCTTTCGATCCAAAATCCCGAACACCTCGCCTTCGCCCTGCCATCGAAAATCTTCCTGCAACTGCGATACCGGCGTGAAACTTTGCCGCGCGCAAATAAATTTCCCCGCCACCACTCCAAACCAGCGCTCGAGCAACGGGTCAGTCGTGTTGTCCGCCTTCACATCCATGGCAGCACTGCGCAATTTGTAATCGGCAATTCCCTCGGCGCGCCCTTCAATCTTTACCTCACAAGCCATGGCGGGCGCGGGCTTCACTTGCACCGACAAGGTCAGGTTCAATCGTTGTCCGGCAATCTCCGGCTTCGGCAAGTCACTCAAGCGCGCGGAGGAACCGTCGATAACCAGGACTTTGCGCCCTGGATCTCCCGGCGGGAGGAAGCCGAGCCGGCAAACTTCATCGGTTGTGTCCACCCACAAGAATTCAGAGCCGAGCTTGATACGCGAAATGGCGTGATTGAAAGCGAGGCCCGGAATTTTTTCATGCACTTCCGCAAATCGCGGCACGAGGACCAGGTGCGCTTCCAATCCGATCGCGCGCAACATGGCATTGAACAGATTGGCTTTGTCTTTGCAGTCGCCAAACTGATTGCGCAGCACGTTGGCCGCGGCATGCGGCCGAAACGAATTTACCCCCAGGGGCACCGCCACATAACGGAGCCGGGTGACATACGCATAAAGCGCCTCGACCTTTTCGCGATCGGTCCGGGCGAGGCGCGTTAACTCGGCGGCTTTGTTGGAAATTTCCGGAGTGATGGCGTCGGACAGCTTTATGATGCGCGCGTACCAATCGGCAAAAGCGGCCCAATCGGGGAAGGTGGAAACCAGCAATGCCGGTCCGCGGCCGGGAGGCGCAAGCGCTTCATCGATCGGCGCCGGCAACTCGCGCCAACGCCAATGATAAATCGTGCCGTAGTTCGACTGCCGAATTTCCGGATCGCCCGAACGAATGCCCTCGGCATTGGCCAACGCATGATGAAAAGTCCATTTCGCCGGCACGGTGATTTCCGCTTGCGCCTCGACGACTGGCAGATCGGATTCGAGCGGGATTTCCAAAAAAATGTGCGGCAATGGAAACGTTTTCCATTCGCGCCGCAAATGCACTCGCAGAATCGCTCCTGGCCCAACGCCCGGCATCGAGAAAAATTTTCGCCCGCCGCCGTGACCACCGAACGCGCTCGATGCCTCGCGCACTTCCTCCGGCGAAATCCGCAACACGGCCCCATCGGGCCGCAACAGTTCGCAATCCAAAATCTCGAGGGTTTCCTCGGGCGCGTTGTAATGAAATTCGAAATCTCCAAAGCGCTTTCCCTCGGGCGTCAGAATTTGAATGAAGTGCTCCTGCTCGGACATGATGGCCGGGCTTTCGCCGAGGGTATAGCGGACGGTTCGCGCAAGCACGACCGCTTCGGCGCCAGGATACGCATTGGTGGAAACCGCCCGCACAGATTTCCAGGCGTCGCTCAATGCCGCGTCTTGCGCAGAGGCCCGCCTGTTCGCCGCCTCGTTTGGCTTGCGTGATGGCCCATCTGAGTTGTCGATGGCGGCTGCCAAACTTTTGTCGGCTTCGGCGGGAACGAGCGATTGCGGTTTATCGCCGCGCCACCACAAAGTCGGTTCTTCGGTGCGGGCTAATTGCCGCTCTTCATACCAATCGACCACGGCGTGGCCCCACGCTTCGGCGAATCCTTTCAAGCTTTCATTCGATCGTTCGCGCAACCCTTGCATCGCCAACCCGGCGCCGATGGGATCGCTATTGAAAGTGGCGCTGCGATCGGTCGATAGAATAATCCGGTCGCGTCCGCTCAACGCCTGGGCAAAGGTTCCGCTGCCCTTGAAAAAAAGGAACCAGGTGGACTGAGCCGGGAGGGCATCAGCCAGCGCTTTGAAATCCTCCGCAGTTAAGCGCGGTCCGCGCACGTGAAAAACCGGTGTCTTGCCTTGAAACCCGCCATGTCCCCAGGCGAAGACGCACAACGGTTCGGTCCCTGCCGCGAAACGATCTTTCAAATTCAAGATGGCATCGCGACGCGCCGGCATGAATTCGAGCTGCAATGGCGCTGCGTCCGGAGGTGACTCCTGGAAATCGCTCGCCAAAATAATTTCCTTAGGCGGATGCGACTTGAGCCAACCGAGGAGCCGGATGAGGTGATCCCGATAAGTGGTCTCGCTTTCCACGTCGCCAGCCAGACCGACCAGAATCAGAACCGTGGCGTTCGCTGGAAAAAGATTTCGTTCCTGCGCGAAGCTCGTGTTTCGACCGCAAAGCAGAAACAGCACAACCGCGACGAGGTAAAGCGAGCGCCGCACCAGAGGTTGGAAGCATTGCACAGTTGCGGTTGTCATGACGACGCGTGATTTGAATCGAACTGAGATTCGGTCCCTCGCCGTGAAATGCAAGCGGTAATGGCCGCTGGCTCGGTCCGGCAAAGTCCCTTTGGTTCGCTGCCGATCTGTTGCAGTCCGAGTCGCGGATCGCGAAACCGCGCATCACATTCGAATGGGCGCTAGGCCAAGGGAAGCGCGCATTTCAGCGCAGCATCGCGTGGCGCTGCGCCATGGATCCGGTGCATTTTCTTCCGTGACTCGCACCGAGATTCAATGGCTAAATAGCCGGCAATATGAGCGCTGAAATTCGTGTGGTTGAACTGAAACTGGAACTCCCTCCCGCGCCGAAACCGGTCGCGGTCTATAAACCGCTCGTCATCGCCGGCAATATGGCCTACGTCTCCGGTCACGGACCACTCCGGCCCGACAAAACGGTGATCACCGGGAAAGTGGGCGCCGATCTCGATCTGGCGGCGGGCAAAGCTGCCGCGCGCCAGACCGGCCTCGCCATTCTCGCCACCTTGCGCGCTGAACTCGGCAGCCTCGATCGCGTTAAACGCCTCATCAAAGTCCTCGGCATGGTCAATAGCACGCCCGATTTCAAAGATCATCCCGCGGTCATCAATGGCTGCAGCGAATTGTTCGCCGACGTTTTCGGCAAAGAAAATGGCATCGGCGCGCGCAGCGCCGTCGGCATGGGATCGTTGCCCAGCAACATTGCCGTCGAGATCGAGGCCATCTTCGAGATTTGATCGTGAACTCGCTCAGGCGCGAAACAGGTTACCGGCGCGAAACCAACGCGAGGTCGATTGTTCCAGGCAACGAAGCTCTGAAGTGAGTTGGCCCACCCATCGCAATTCAATCAACCGTGGGCCTGCACTTTTGTTTTTGGTTTCGGTTTTTAAATTGCCCGCGATCCGCGAGTGACAGTTAAAGGAAACGCATGTCTGACTCGAACTGGTTTCAAGTGCGGAACGATCGAGACGTTCCCTCCCCTGCCCTGCTGATTTTCGTCGAACGCGTCGAGGAAAACATCCGCCGCATGCTGCGGCTGTGTCCGGCGGAGCGGCTGCGTCCGCACATGAAGACGCACAAAGTTCCGAAATTGATCCAAATGCAGTTGGCGCATGGCATCACGCGATTTAAGTGCGCCACCATCGCCGAAGCGGAAATGGTTGCGGCCAGTGGCGCGCCGGACGTGCTGCTGGCCTATCAACCGGTGGGTCCAAACATCGAACGGCTGATCGCCCTCGCGAAAAAATTTCCGCAAGCGAAATTCGCCACCATTCTCGATAACCCCGCCACCTTGCAGGCGCTGGGCAAAGCCGCCACGGGAGCATCGTGCGAGTTGGAAGTGCTGCTCGATCTAGATTGCGGGATGCATCGTTGCGGCATCGAGCCGGGCGAAACCGCCGCCGAATTGTACCGGCTTTTGACCACAACGACCGGCTTGCGCCCTGGCGGACTGCACGCTTACGACGGGCATCTTCATCAATCGAATGTCGCAGAGCGCGCGGCCGCGTGTGAAATCGCGTTTGCCCAGGTGGAAAAATTCCGCGCGCAACTCGAAAGCGCCGGGCTTCCTGTGCCGCGCATTGTGGCCGGTGGCACGCCGACTTTTCCGATGCACGCGCGCCGCGGCCATGTGGAATGCAGCCCGGGCACCTGTGTGCTGTGGGATCACGGTTATGGCACGAAATTGCCCGACCTCGATTTTCTCCCTGCGGCGGTGTTGTTGACGCGCGTGATCAGCCAGCCGGCCGCGCATCGCATCTGCCTCGATCTCGGGCATAAGGCGGTCGCGTCGGAAATGCCGCATCCGCGCGCCTGGTTTCCGCAATTGCCGGACGCCAAACCGGTCATGCACAGCGAAGAACACCTGGTGCTCGAGACCAATCAAGCCGCGAACTTTGCCGTGGGAACGGTGCTTTATGGAATCCCGTGGCATATTTGCCCCACGATGGCTCTGCACTCCCAAGTCGAGGTGGTGAAAAACAGCCGCGTCACCGAACGCTGGCGTGTCGTGGCCCGCGACCGAGTGCTGAGCGTATGAGCAAGGAACCTCGCATGACACCTGCAGAGGTTGTTCCGGTTTCATGCCTCATCGCAGCCAGCAGCCAGTTGAGTGAACCTCCGGATCGAGGCAATTTCATTCATGGCAAAACGCCGCTTCATTCCAATTGAATTGTGATCGAGCGCTGGAAAAAACCTGATCTACGTTCGCTACCGGTCTTGCGGAATTTGCTGCTTCTCTTTTTCGCGATCGGTTTGCACGCTGCCGTTGGCCCACTAACAACGGCGGCCGCCCCGTTATTCGCCTCGGATGAACCCGATCTCGTTTACAAAAATGACCGCCAACCGCGCGGCCCCTGGTCGATTCACATCGTGCGTGTGCGCTGGCGCAACCCGGATTTTCGCATCCAAAGCGTCCACGCAAACAACAGCGCCGTGGGCCTCAGCCGCTTGAGCGACCAGGTGCTGTTGCTGAATAACGCCACCAACGAAGTCGTGGCCGGCATCAATGGGGATTTTTATGATCGCCGCTCGATTAACGCCGGCGATCCTCGCGGCCTGCAAATTGTCGAAGGCGAATTGATCAGCGCCCCTTCCGGCGGCGCCAGTTTCTGGATCGACGAAACCGGCGCGCCTCAGGCCACCAACACCTTTCCATTGCTCCAGGTCCACTGGCCGGACGCGACCGATTCCGCGTTTGGCTTGAACGGAACTCGCGAAGCCAATGGCATCGAGCTTTACACACCGACTTACGGCTCCTCGACGCGCACGCACCGCGGGCGCGAATTGATTCTCGAACGGAACGGGGATGGGCCCTGGCTTCCACTGCGCGCCGGCCGCCGGTACGAAGCGCGCATTCGCGAAGTGCATTTGACGGGAAACGCGCCCATCGCACCGGACACGATGGTGCTTTCCATTGGCCCCGCTCTGGCGCGAACGGGGACGAATCTTAAGCCCGGAGCCGAGTTGGTGCTTTCGACGGGCACGGTGCCATCGCTGCGCGAGGCGCGGGCGGCGTTGAGCGGCGGTCCCATTCTCGTGCGAGGTGGAAGGCGTCAGCGCATTCAAGTGCCGGATTCTTATGCCTACGAATTCCGTTCGATGCGCGAACGCCATCCGCGATCGGCGGTCGGCTGGAATGACGAGTTCTTCTTTCTCGTGCAGGTGGACGGGCGCCGTTTCGATTCGATCGGCATGACGTTGACCGAGCTGGCGGCTTATCTCGTGGATATGGGCTGCAAGGAAGCGATCAATCTGGATGGCGGCGGGTCGGCGACGTTGTGGTATCAAGGGCGGGTCCGGAACGAGCCATGCGATGAGCGGGAACGCCCCGTGGCCAATGCCGTGTTGATTTCCAAAGTGCGAAAGAGCCGGCGGATGGAGTGAGGGGGCGGAAGAGTTGAAGAGTTAAATAAAAGGTTACATGGTTACACGGGTCTTCGTAGCATCGAATGTGAGTGGGGTGCTGAGTTGAAGGGTTAAAGCGTTGAAGAGTTGAAGAGTTGCTGATCGGCGGCGCTTGGCAATCGGCCACGCGCTTAGCGGATCTCATTACGGCCAGCGCTCCTTCTGCGTAGCATCGAATGTGAGTTCGATCACTTGTTTCGGGTCGAAGCGTCTCTTGGCAATCGGCCACGCGCTTGCCGGATCCATTTACGTTCAGCGCCGTTGGTCGCGCCGGAATGCGCAAGGCGATCGTTTGGCTTGCGCGCAGAAAGTATTAGAGCCGACTCACGTCAGGCTGCTACGGGGAAATTGGGGGGCTGCGTAGCATCGAATGTGAGTTCGATCACTTGTTTCTGGTCGAGGCGTTTCTTGGCAATCGGGGACATGCTTGCCGGATCTCATAACGGCCAGCGCTCTTTCTGCGTAGCATCGAATGTGAGTTCGATCACTTGTTTCTGGTGGAGGCGTCTCTTGGCAATCGGCCACGCGCTTGCCGGATCCCTTTACGGCCAGCGCCGTTTGTCGCGTGGGAATGCGCAAGGCGATCGGTTGGCTTGCGCGCAGAAAATATTAGAGCCGACTCACGTCAGGCTGCTACGAGGCCATTCGGGTCTGCGTAGCATCGAATGTGAGTTCGATCATTTGTTTCTGGTCGAGGCGGCCCGTGGCAATCGGGGACGTGCTTACCGGATCCCTTTACGGCCAGCGCGATTGGTCGCGTGGGAATGCGCAAGGCGATCGGTTGGCTTGCGCGCAGAAAAAGTTAGAGCCGACTCACGTCAGGCTGCTACGCAGAATGGGGTCTGCGTAGCATCGAATGTGAGTTCGATCACTTGTTTCTGGTCGAGGC
>JBFMDG010000385.1:0-7136 GCA_040754135.1 Verrucomicrobiota bacterium | reverse complement strand
GATCAAAGTGCCGAAGCAATTGCCGCAGCCACCCAGAATGCGGCCGCAAACGGACTGGCCGAGAAATGTTCTTTCGAAACCGGCAACGTCTTTGATTGGTTGAAAGCGCAGACTACCGTCGGAACCAATGAAAAGCTGGTGCCGCGTTTTGACGCGATCATTCTCGATCCACCCTCGTTCACGCGAAATCGCGCTGCGGTGCCGGATGCGTTGCGGGGTTACAAGGAAATTCACCTGCGGGCATTAAAACTTTTGAAACGCGGCGGCACGCTCGCCACCTTTTGCTGTTCGCATCATATCGACGCCGTTTTGTTTCAGCAGGTCATTCTCGATGCGGCTTTCGACGCTCATCGCATTCTGCGCCGTGTCGCCACTTTCAGCCAGTCACCGGATCATCCCGTTCTGCCCGCGATACCGGAAACGGAATATCTCAAGGGATTCGCATTTGAAGTGGCCGCTTGAAACTTATTCTGGCCTGTCGTTGTCCGAAGGCTGACGGGCGCGACGCGGATTCCTGGGCAGCGCGGCTCGAACTATTCGCGCCGTTTGTCGTTTCGACTGAAGGCGAACTGGAGGCGTGCAGGAGTCAAACTGAGGTTGGGACTTGCCGCGGCCATGATCCTCCTCCATTCTTTGCGCATGGGAATGCGAAGAGAGGCGCGCGAACGTGCCGTTCAATTTCTTTTTCAATACGACCTGAATCGCCCCCAGGACCTTGACCAGGCCCTGGAGCAATTTTGGGAAAGCCAGCGTGCGTCCGCCCTTGCGGACGAAAAAAGCATCGCCACTTGGGGTGAAAAACCCGAGGTGCCGCCGCCGACGACGCAAGACATGGCCATTCGCTTGTTCGCCGATCCGCTCATTCGCGGCACGATCGAAAAACAGGAGGAACTCGACCGCCAAATCCAGCATCACGCCAAAAACTGGGATCTGCACCGCATGGCCGTCGTCGATCGCAATATTTTGCGGCTGGCCATTTACGAAATGCTCTATCGCGAAGACATCCCTCCCGTGGTCACGATCAACGAAGCCATCGATATCGCAAAAAAGTTTTCCACCGAAGACAGCGGAAAATTCGTCAATGGCATCCTCGACAAGGTCAAAGGGGAATTGCTGCGGCCGGCGCGCGGCGTGAAATAAATTGGGCTTGATTATTCCTGTGTTCGCAGATCTTCATCTCCACACGAATTTTTCTGACGGCACCTACACGCCGGAAGAATTGGCCGCCCATGCCCGGCGCGTCGGTTTGGGGGCGGTGGCGTTGACGGATCACGACACGGTGGAGGGCTGTGCGCGCATGGCCGAGGCTTGCCGGAAAGAAGGAATCGAATTTATTGCGGCGTCGGAATTGACCGCGGAAGTGGACGGCCATGAGCTGCACATGCTCGGATATTTTCTCGACACCAAAAATCCCAGGTTGCTGTTGGAAATGTCCCGATTTCAAACCGTCCGGCAAAAACGAATCCGCGAAATGGTTGCGCGCCTCAATGAATTAAACATTCCTCTCGAAGCCGAGGCGGTGTTTGCCATTGCCAATTGCCGATCGCCAGGGCGTCCGCATGTTGGGCGTGCCCTGGTTCAAGCGGGCATTTGTTCGAGTTTGGATGAGGCGTTCGAACGTTTTTTGAAAAAGCACCGGCCAGCCTGGGTTCCTAAATTCAAGGTCACCGCCCACGAAGCGATTGCTCTCATTCACGAGGCCGGCGGACTGGCGGTCATGGCGCATCCAGGATTGAACCGCACCGATGAGATCATTCCGGAGCTGGTAGAGGCGGGGCTGGATGGACTCGAATGTTATCATTCCAAACACACACCCGCGACGATTGAACATTATCTTGATTTGGCGCAGCGGCATCATTTGCTGGTCACGGGCGGCTCGGATTGTCACGGGATGAACAAAGGCAAACCGCTCATCGGCAGCATCAAATTGCCCTACGAATATGTCTCCGCCCTGAAAGCCAAAGCGGCCGTTCGCCAAAAAGCGCAGCACCGCCCTGCTCCAGCCGGAGCGGCGCCTCCTGCATAATTTCCAATGGGATTATTCGATAAATTCAAAGCGGGCCTGCAAAAGACCCACTCCCGCCTGGTCCATGAAATCAAGCGCATCGTCACGCTTTCACCGCGCCTCACCGGCACAAGCCTCGAGGAACTCGAAGCCGCTCTCATGGGCGCCGATTTCGGTGTGGCCACAACGCAGCGGATCATCGCCGAGGTCAAGCGCGCTTACGAAACACAAGGCCGGGAGGGAATGGATGTGTTTGCCGTGGCCGCTCGGGAGGTGGAAACGAGCCTCAGTAAAATCCCCGCGGATCTCAAACAAGTCCGCGGCAGTGTCACTGTGGTCTCGCTCGTCGGGGTCAATGGCACCGGCAAAACCACCACCGCCGCCAAGCTGGCGCATCTGTTGCAAAAGCGCGGGCAAAGCGTTTCCCTCGCGGCTTGCGACACGTTCCGCGCCGCCGCAATCGAGCAGATCAAGACCTGGGGACAGCGCCTCAATGTGCCGGTGATCGCCGGAAATTATGGCGCCGATCCGGCGGCAGTGGCGCACGATGCATTGGCGGCGGCGCTCGCGCGGAAAAATGATTACCTGCTGGTCGATACCGCCGGACGTCTCCACACTAAAAGCAATCTGATGCAGGAGTTGCAAAAAGTGCATCGGGTCATGAACAAGAAACTCGCCGGCGCGCCCCACGAAACTTTGCTCGTGCTGGACGCTACCACCGGGATGAACGCCTTGAATCAAGCGCGTGAGTTTCACAAAGCCGTCTCTCTTACCGGCCTCGTCATCACCAAGCTCGATGGGACCAGCAAAGGAGGCATGGTGGTGGCGATTCAACAAGAACTCGGATTGCCCATCAAATTCATCGGCGTGGGTGAAAAACCGGATGATCTCCAGCCGTTCGACGCCAAAGAATTTGCGGCCGCTTTGTTTTCCGAGTAAACCGGTCCAGCACATGAGCCGATCCGCGAGCACACTCGACGCTCGTTTCATGGCCAAAGCCCTGCAACTGGCCCAACGAGCGTTTGGTCTGACTTCTCCCAATCCCATGGTCGGAGCGGTGCTGGTTCAAGCCGGCAAAATCATTGGCCAGGGATGGCATCATCGGGCGGGATTGCCGCACGCTGAAGTTGAAGCGTTTCAAGACGCGCTTCGCCATGGCCTCTCTCCCCGAGGAGCCACTCTTTACGTCACACTTGAACCCTGTTGCACGCATGGGCGAACTCCCCCGTGCACCGAAGCCATCATCCAGGCAGGCGTCCACCGCGTCGTTGCCGCCACCACCGATCCCAACCCGGCCCATTCCGGACGCGGCTTCGATCAGTTGCGGCGTCATGGCATCGATGTGACCGTGGGCGTCCGCGAAACAGAATCTTTGCGCCTGAACGAAGCGTTTCATCATTGGATCGTTCGCGGCACACCGTTTGTGACGCTCAAATCAGCCATGACGTTGGATGGCAAGATCGGCACGGTCGGGAGAGATTCAAAGTGGATTACGAGCCCCGCTGCGCGCCAGTTGGGAATGAAACTGCGCCTGGCCGCGGATGCAATTCTGGTTGGGGTGAACACAGTTTTGGCCGACAATCCTTCATTGACCATCCGGCTGGCCAAGGACTCCGATCAAAAAAGGGCGGCGGAAAAACGGCTGCGCCGTCTGGTGCTCGATTCCCAGGCCAGAACCCCGCTCACTTCAAAAGTGGTTTCGGATGCTTTCGCAGCGCAAACCACCATCGTCGTCAGTCGCGATGCTCCTCGAAAACGGATTGCAACACTCGAAGAGCGGGTGTCGGTCTGGATCGCTCCCAAGCGCGCCGGCAAAATCGACTTGCGCTGGCTCGCCAAAAAACTCAGCAAAGAACAGGTCACCCATTTGTTGGTCGAGGGGGGCGGCGAAGTCGGCGCGTCGTTCCTTTGGAATCGGCTTGTGCAGCGAGTGGCATTTTTCTACGCGCCGAAAGTCGTTGGGGGTCGAGCTGCGCCAAAAGCGGTGGGCGGCCCCGGCGAAACCGAACTCGCGCGCGCGATTCGACTTCATGAAGTGGAATGGCGGCGGGTAGGTCAGGATTTGATGTTGACCGCCCAGGTGAGTTGATTCGAAATGCGTGATGCAGCGAAAGGCAGCGCGAACCCATGTTCACCGGAATCATTGAGGAAACAGGTCAGGTGGAATCCATCCAACGCTCGGGAAGCGGAATTCAACTTCGCGTCCGCGCGCGTCGATGCGCCAAAGGACTGAAGCTCGGCGATAGTCTGGCCGTGAACGGGTGTTGCCTGACGGTCGTGAGGGTCGCCTCCGCTGATGGCCAAGGCAAGACATTGCAGTTTGATCTCTTACAGGAAACATGGGAGCGCACGAGCTTTCAGGAAGTTCGCCCGGGAACTCGCGTGAACCTGGAACGCGCGCTGAAGGTGGAGGGACGATTGGATGGCCATTTTGTCACCGGCCATATCGATGGCATCGGTCACATTCAAAAATGGGAGCAACAGGGAAAAGATCATGTGCTGGAAATCGCCGCCCCGCGTGAGTTGATGCGCTACATCGTTTTTAAAGGTTCCATCGCCGTGGATGGCATTAGCCTGACGGTGGCGGCGGTGAAGCGACTCTCCTTCCAGCTTTGGATCATCCCGCACACGTTGGAGGTGACGAATCTGAAAGAGAAGAAAGTGGGCGGCCTGGTGAATTTGGAAACGGACATTTTGGCCAAGTATGTCGAAAAACTGGTTCGATCCTGAGCTGGAAAGCGCGCGGGCAGCAGGCCACGCGCAGCGGAGATTCCGCCGAGGCTTGCCTGAGGAAGGAGTCGGGCACAAATTCTTTCGGCATCGGCCCGTTCTATGCAGTCGAGCGCCGTAGAACCAGAGCCAGATCCAAATGGAATTCCAACTCGATCATCCGAATATTTTCTATGTCCAAGCCGCTCAAGGCTGGTTGGACCTGGGCAATCCGGCCGAAGCAAGAGAAGAGCTCAAGCATATTGAACCGGCATTGGCCCTGCACCCCGCCGTTTTGGAAACGCGATTTCAGATTGCCGCGCAAGAGAAACATTGGAACGAAGCATTGGAGATTGGGCGTCAACTCAAACAAATTACCCCCGAAGAACCGGCGAGCTGGATTCATGAAGCGTTTGCTCTGCACGAATTGAAACGAACTCAAGAAGCCTGGGATGCCTTGCTCCCGGCCGCCGGCAAATTCCCGAAAGTCTCGCTGATCCCTTACAACCTGGCCTGTTACGCGTGTCAACTGGGGCGGAGCGATGAGGCGCGAAAACTGTTGCGCTTTGCCATGCAAATCGGCGATGCCAAAGAAGTCCGCCGCATGGCCATGAGCGACCGCGATCTGGAGCCGCTTTGGGGCGAATTGGGTGAAGACAAATTGAAAGGCCCGTAAACCGGGACATCGAGCGATTCAGCGATTCATTTCCACGGGACCATTGGTCACACAAAACGCTTTAAGTGGCATTACGATCGGCCATTTGAGGCAAAAAAATCCCGGGCGACTTTGTGAATCGCCCGGGGACCCAAACTAAACTGTCTATCCTCCCTGCCCGTGAGAAATAGCACTGCATATGCCTTGGTGCGGTCAGTACCTGTCCCAATTGTTGGTGACGAGCGGACAAGAAAAGGGGTTCGATCCAGACACCGGCCCCTCCCTGGTGAGCCGGGTAGCGTTGATTTGGAAGGATGAATTTTCCGAAATAACCGGCGACAGCTTGCCCCAAGACGAGGAGCTTTTGGAATCAGGCGGCGGGATGAACTTCAAGTCAGGGAAACCCCGCACGGCACGAAAGCAGGAAACTTTTAATTGCGGGGGAGAGTTTTGGTGCGCTTGGCAGGACTTGAACCTGCACGGCTTGCGCCACTACCACCTCAAAGTAGCGTGTCTGCCAATTCCACCACAAGCGCACGACAACTGCCCCATACAGTGCTCACTTCCCCTCCGGTCGGCAAGTGCTTTTTCGCCATTTCCATGTCGCCGATGTCGCCGCTTGCATCGTCAGAAACTCTGTTTGAATTGACGTCTTATCAGGGGAGTCCACTATCTTTGCAGTGGAATTTTTTCCAACGCTTCACTAAAGTTTCGAGCTATGCCAGAAAAGAATCTCAGCGAGATTTCGCGCTCCTGGAGGGAGTTATACGAGAAAGGTATCGCGGCCTTGCACAAGCAGAATTACGATTACGCCCTCGCGATTTTGAATCAGGTGCTGCAGAAAGAACCGGCCTTTTACGATTGCCGGGAAGCCCTCCGCGCCACGCAATTCAAAAAAGCCGGTTCGGGCGGCGGTTTCTTCAAAAAAGTCCTCGGCACCGCCAGCTTGTCCCCCCTTCTGGCCAAAGGGCAAATCGCCCTGCGCAGCAATCCGCTCGAAGCCATTCAAATCGCCGAAACGATCTTGAACTCAGATCCCAGCAGCACCTCCGCCCATAAATTGCTCGCGGAAGCGGCACTGGCCGCCGATTTGCCCAAAACAGCTGTGCTTTCGTTGGAAATCGCCTTGAAAAACAGCCCGAAAGATCGCGACGTCGCCATGAAGCTCGGTGAAGCGCTGGCTCGCGCCGGACAAACCGCCCGGGCTGAAACCATTCTTTCCGATTTACTCCGCAGCAACCCCAATGACCCCGCCATCGCGCAGGCGCTCAAGAATATCTCGGCCAGCCGCACCATGCAGGAAGGTGGGTACGACGCTCTTTCCGATGGATCCGGATCTTACCGCGATATTCTCAAGGATAAAGAACAGGCCGTGGCACTCGAACAAGAGCAGCGCCAGGTAAAATCGGAAGATGTGGCCGATCGCCTCATCCAGGAAAACAAAACGCGCCTGGCCAAGGAACCGAATAACCTCAAAGTGCTTCGCACCATCGCCGAACTCCACGCCGAAAAGAAAGAATTCGACCTCGCCCTGGAACATTACGATCGCATTCTCGCGACCGAAGGCGCAGTGGATCCCTCGCTCGAACGCGCCATTACGGAAACCAAGGTCCGCAAAATCGAGCATCTGATTTCACAGCTCGACCCGAATGCGCCGGATTACTCGGAGAAAGCCGCTCGACTCGAAGCCGAAAAACAATCCATCCGCCTGGCCGAGGCGCAGCGCCGCGTCGAAAAATACCCAAACGATCTCCAGATCCGGTTCGA
>JBFMDG010000384.1:0-7136 GCA_040754135.1 Verrucomicrobiota bacterium | reverse complement strand
GAGTTCGATGCGCGCGCGGCCAGGCGCGGCGCCACCGCCGCCAGTTGATCGAACGGCGTTGAACCGCATGCTATTGAGTTTTTTTAAAAGCCAGAGATTTGGAAAACGCTCCCGCTAAGATCGGGAGGAAGCGAAATGAAACCGAGATTGTATCAAAGATATATGGACACGGTGCGGCCGGCGCTGATGGAAAAGCGCCAGTACAAAAACGTCCACCAGGTGCCGAAGATCGAGAAGATCGTCATCAATATGGGGGTCAGCGCCTCGCTGGAAAAAAGCGCCATCGACGATGCCGCCAAGGATCTGAGCCTGATTACGGGACGCAAGCCCGTGATTGCCAAAGCGCGCAAAAGCATCGCGAATTTCAAATTGCGCCAGGGCCAGCCGATCGGCTGCCACGTGACGCTGCGCCGCGAAGTGATGTACGAGTTTTTCGATCGTCTGGTTGCGGCCGCGCTACCGCGCATTCGTGATTTTCGCGGGGTCTCCACGCGCTCGTTCGATGGACGCGGCAATTATTCCTTGGGCGTTCACGATCAAACCATTTTCCCGGAAATCGATCTCGATAAAATCAAACGGCAGCAGGGGATGGACATCACCATCGTCACCACCGCCAAAACCAATGAAGAGGCACTCGACCTGTTGAAATTGATGGGCATGCCCTTTGCCGAAGGAAGATAAGCTATGGCCAAGAAAGCATGGATTGAACGCGAAAAAAGAAAACGCGAAGTCGTCAAGAAATACGCCGCGCTGCGGGCGGAATTGAAAGCCAAACGTGATTATGCCGCGCTGGCCAAGCTCCCCCGCAACGCCAGTCCCGCGCGCCTCACAAACCGATGCGCCATTTCCGGACGGCGCCACGGCTACCTGCGCAAATTCAACGCGTCCCGTTTAACGTTCCGCGAGGCGGCTCTCAACGGCCTCATCCCGGGCGTCACCAAAGCCAGCTGGTAAAGTTATGACCGATCCAATTTCCGATATGCTCGCGCGCATTCGCAACGCCAGTCAGGCGTTGCTCCCCGAAGTGGAAGTCTCCCACTCGAAAATGCGGGAAAGCATCGCCAAAATCTTGAAGAAAGAAGGTTACATCACCGATTGCTCGGTCGAGGGCAAAACGGTCAAGAAAATCAAAATGAAACTGAAGTACCAGGGTCGCAAAGGAGTGATCACCGGCATGAAACGGGTGAGCACCCCCGGCCTCCGCCGCTACGTCAGCGCCACGGAAATTCCCCGCGTGCTCGGCGGCATGGGCACCTCGATCATCTCGACCTCGAAGGGCGTGATGACCGGCCTGGAAGCCCAAAAGCTCAATGTCGGCGGCGAACTGGTCTGCTTCGTCTGGTAAGAGTTATGTCACGCATTGGAAAAATTCCGGTAGTCATTCCGCCAAAGGTCAAGGTGCAGGTCACCGGCCGCAAAGTTCAGGTGGAAGGTCCTAAAGGCAAGCTCGATTTCGAACTGCCCCGCCGCACAGCCGCTGCGGTCAATGGCGACCAGCTCGTCGTCTCACGCGAAGGAGACGATGCCGAAGCTAAGGCATTGCATGGCCTGAGCCGAAGCATTCTCAACAACATGGTCAAAGGTGTCGCCGATGGCTTCGTGAAAAAACTCGAAATTCAGGGCGTCGGCTTCAAGGCCGCGGTTCAAGGCAAAAACGTCAACCTGAGCCTCGGTTACTCGCACCCCATTGTGTATCCCATACCCGACCAGATCAAAGTGACGGTCGAGGAAAACACGAAGCTGACCATCGAAGGCCCAAACAAACAGGTCGTCGGCCAGGTCGCCTCGGAAATCCGCAGCTTCTACCCGCCGGAACCTTACAAAGGCAAAGGCGTGCGCTACAGCAACGAGCAGGTCAAACGCAAAGAAGGCAAGACCGTTCAATAATCATCTTTGGATTTGGATTTGGATTTGGATTGATTGGGCTACGGCAAAATCCGTGGCCGAAAAAAAATGAGAACCGAAAAGAAACAACGACTCGGGCAGTTGCGCCACTGGCGCATTCGCAAAAAAGTTATCGGCACCCACGAACGCCCTCGCATGAGCGTGCGGTTTACCGGACGCAATATCTACGTGCAGTTCATCGACGACGGCGCGGGAGTGACCTTGGCATCGGCATCGACCTTGGCCAAGTCCATTTCCGATCGCGACAAGCTCGCGGCCAATGTTGTCTCGGCCAAACGCATCGGGGCCATTGCCGCCGAAGCGGCCTTGAGCAAGGGCATTCAACAGGTGGTGTTCGATCGCAGCGGCGCGCGTTTTCATGGCAAAGTCAAAGCGCTCGCCGATGCCGCGCGCGAGGCCGGATTAAAATTTTAATTGAAACCAGGAGAATCTTATTGTGGCTGAACCAACAAAAAATCCTCAAGAAAGCGCAGGCCGTGGCCGTGGTCCCGGTCGTGGACGCCGCCGTCCCGCTTCCGAATCCGGCGAATCGCCAGCTGAAGGGCAGGAAGGCAGCGAGCTGAGCGAAAAGGTCGTTTTCATCAATCGCTCCGCCAAAGTGGTTAAAGGCGGACGACGCTTCAGTTTCAGCGCGCTCGTCGTTGTCGGCGACAAACAAGGGCGCGTCGGCATTGGCCTCGGCAAAGCCAGCGAAGTGGCGGATGCCATTCGCAAAGGGGGCGAAGATGCGCGCCAATGCATGGTGAAAGTTTCGCTTCGCGACAATACCATTCCGCATGAAGTGATCTCGGAGTTTGGGGGCGCGCGCGTGCTGCTGCGACCGGCATCTCCCGGTACCGGCATCATTGCGGGAAAGACCGTTCGCGCGGTCGTCGAATCGTCGGGTGTCAAGGATGTGCTGAGCAAATCGCTTGGATCGAAGAATGCCGCGAACGTGGCCAAAGCCACGTTGGCCGCGCTCCAGACTTTGCGTTTGAAAGAGGATATTTATCGCAGCCGCGGCCTGGCCATTCGCTCGAAAGAATCTGCGCCAGCGCCTCAACCTGCGCCAGCGCCCGCTCCGGAACCGGAAGCGGCAGCCACACCTGCGCAATCCTGATAAAACTTGATTCGTATGCGTTTACATAATTT
Organism: Verrucomicrobiota bacterium; assembly: GCA_040754135.1. Lineage (GTDB taxonomy): Bacteria > Verrucomicrobiota > Verrucomicrobiia > Limisphaerales > SIBE01 > JBFMDG01. The sequence continues at coordinate 4,100 of JBFMDG010000384.1, read as the reverse complement.
GAAACCCCGTCCCGGCGCCAAGCACCGCCGCAAACGGCTCGGCCAGGGTGAATCCAGCGGTCACGGCAAAACCAGCGGCCGCGGTGGCAAAGGTCAAAGCGCCCGGTCCGGCAGCTCGATTCGCATTGGCTTCGAAGGCGGTCAAATGCCGCTCATTCGGCGCATTCCAAAACGCGGGTTCAACAATACCCGGCATGGCACGCGTTACATTCCGGTGAATCTTGAATCGCTCAACCAATTCGACGAGGGCGCCCGAGTGGATGTCGCGGCCTTGCGCGCGGCGGGCCTGGCCAATGGCAAAGGCGATGGCATTAAAATTCTTGGCACCGGTGAACTGACGAAGCGGCTCACGGTCAGCGCTCATGCTTTTAGCGCCTCTGCGCGAACCAAGATTGAAGCCAAGGGCGGCACTTGCGAAGTAGTGAGCCCCAAACCGGAAACGACGACTTCCTGAACCGCCCTTTCGAGATCTGACGCATGCTCGCCAATATCGCCAACACGTTTGCCAATTGCTTCAAGATCCCCGAGTTGAAGTCGCGGATCATTTTCACCTTGATGATATTGGCAATCTGCCGGGTGATTGCCTGGGTGCCCGTTCCGGGTCTGGATGCCACCGCCTTGCGCGAGTGGACTGAAGCGAACCCGAACAACCTCGATCAGGGCATTCTCGGCATGTACAGCCTGTTCACGGGCGGCGCTTTGCAGAAATGCGCAGTCGGCGCTCTCGGCATCATGCCTTACATCACCGCGACTATTATCATTCAGTTGCTCACCGCGGTGGTTCCCACGCTCAGCAAACTGGCCCGTGAAGAAGGTGGCCGCGCCAAAATGATTCAGTACGGCCGCTATTTGACGGTCGTGCTTTGTTTGTTCCACGGCAGTTTGATGACGCTGGGTTGGGAAAATCCAAGCAAACTCTTCGGCGGATTCCCCGGCCAGTTGGTGCTCGATCCCGGCTGGTGGTATCGCATCGAAACCGTTGTCGTCCTTACTACCGGCACGCTCCTGCTCATGTGGCTGGGTGAACAGATCACCGAGCGCGGCATCGGTAACGGTGTTTCCCTCGTCATCACCATAGGCATCATTGAAGATTTGCCGCGCGCCGCGCAGGGCATTCATATCATGTTCTGGCCGGAAGGAGCGGTCTCGAAGTTCAATCTGTTCCACGGTGTCGCGCTCGTCCTACTGCTCCTGGCTGTGATCGCCGGCATCATCGCCATCACCCAGGCGCAACGCAAAATCCCGGTCACTTACACACAACGAACCGTCGGCCGAAAAGTGTTTGCCGGGGGCACGAATTACATGCCGCTGCGCATCAATTACGCGGGCGTCATGCCGATCATTTTTGCGCAGGCCATTCTGATGTTTCCTTCGATGATCTTTTTCAAATTGGGATCGCTGACTGACATCAAGTTTTTCAACGAACTGGGTGTGCAGTTGAACGAGGGGCATTTTACTTATTACGCGCTCTACAGCTTGATGATTCTGTTCTTCTCGTATTTCTGGGTGGCGACTCAGTTTAACGAAATTCAGATTTCCGATGATTTGAAAAAACATGGCGGTTACATTCCGGGCATCCGGCCGGGAGCAGCTACCAGCGATTTTCTGCATCGAACCATGAGCCGCATTACCCTCGCTGGAGCGATTTTCCTGACGGTCATTGCCGTGGTTCCACAAGCGTTGGGAGATTTCTTTGGTGTGCCGCCCGCTGTGTCGCGTTTCTTTGGCGGGACCAGCATGTTAATTACGGTCGGCGTGGTGTTGGACACCATGCGCCAGATGGAATCGCATCTTTTGATGCGGCATTACGACGGCTTTTTGAAGAAAGGCCGCATTCGTGGGCGGTTTTAAGCGCCGGCGGAAGGGAAGCTGATCCGGGCGCGTTTGCCACGGTCAGCCGCTGGTGCCGATAAAAGATCGGTGATACGCCCGCTGACAACCTCGAGCGAAAGGCCGGAATGAAAGAACGGCTCGTTTTGCTCGGTCCGCCGGGATCGGGGAAAGGGACAGTGGCGGGTCAATTGGTTGCGGAATTTGGATTCAGGCACTTTTCCTCGGGGCAGCTTTTGCGGCGCGAAGTGGCCGCTGGGACGGAGCGGGGAAAGCAAGTGCAGGTGTTCCTTGAAAGAGGGGAATTGGTGCCGGATGAAATGATTCTGGACCTGATGGAGCAATGGTTGGAGGCCGAATGGTCGTGGCATCGCTTTATGCTGGACGGGTTTCCGCGAACCTGTGTCCAGGCGGAAGCACTCGATGCCTGGCTTGAGGTCCGCCAGCGGCCGATCGACCTGGTGTTGTTCATCGATTGCCCGGAAGAAATCATTTTGGAACGAATCACCGGGCGGCGAGTTTGTCCCACTTGTGCTCGGGGCTATCATGTGCGAAATATGCGCCCGCAAATCGCAGGACAATGTGACATTTGCGGCAGTGCCCTGGTGCAACGTGAGGATGATACGGAGCCCGTTGTGCGGAAACGTCTGAAGATTTATACAGAGCAAACGGAGCCGTTGACGCGGTACTATCGACGTCAGGCCAAGCTCGAAGTAGTGAACGGAGCGTTGTCCGCTCCGCTTATGCTCAAGGCCGCGGTGCAAGCGGTAGAACGATGATTATCATTAAAAACGAGCGCGACGTGGAAGCGATGCGCGCCGCCGGTTGGGTGGCGGCCACGGTGCTCAATGAAGTGACCTCCTGGGTGACGCCAGGGGTGACCACAAAAGAAATTGATCAATACGCGGCTGCACGCATCAAGCATTACGGAGCGCGAAGCGCGTTTCTCGGTTATCGCAAATATCCGTGCCACGTCTGCCTCTCGGTGAATGAACAGGTCGTTCATGGATTGGCGGGATCGCGCCGCGTGCAGTTTGGCGACATTATCAGCGTCGATGTCGGCGTCGTTTTTGACGGCTACATCGGTGATACTGCCCGGACGGCAGCCGTGGGCGGCTGCAGTGTTCACGCACAGAAACTGATTGATGTGACTGAAAAGGCGCTGTATGAGGGCATCGCGCAGGCTGTCCCGGGAAACCGGGTGGTCGATATTTCGCGCGCCATACAGCAATACGTCGAACGCCACGGCTTCAGCGTCGTGCGCGAGTTCGTCGGACACGGCGTCGGCAAGTCGATGCACGAAGAGCCGCAAGTGCCCAATTTTGTCGATGGGAAAAGTTCGCCCAAGCTGCGGCCGGGCATGACGCTGGCCATCGAACCGATGGTCAATGCGGGGTCGCCCGATGTGAAGCTTTTGTCAGACGGCTGGACGGTGGTGGCCACCGACGGGCAGCCGTCGGCGCATTTTGAACATACGGTTCTGATCACCGAATCGGAGCCGGAGATTTTAACGTGTCCAGAGAAGAGGCCATCGAAGTTGAAGGTCGGGTGATCGAAGTTTTGCCGAACTCGATCTTCCGGGTTGAACTGCCCAATGGCCATCGAATTTTGGCACATACGTCGGGGCGAATGCGGTTGAATTTCATTCGCATTTCGGCCGGCGATACGGTGACAGTGGAAATGTCGCCCTACGATTTGTCGAAGGGCTGCATCAAATTTAAAGAAGCATAAGAAAATGAAAGTTCGCGCATCAGTGAAGAAACTTTGCGAGCACTGCAAAATAGTCAGGCGCAAAGGAATTATCCGCGTCATTTGCAGCAATGCGCGGCACAAACAACGACAAGGTTAATCCGGTCAAACAACAACCAGACAACGATCTATGGCACGCATTTTAGGTGTGGATATTCCCGGCGAGAAGCGAATCGATATCGCCCTCCGCTACATTTATGGCATCGGCCCCGTCAATTCGAAGGAGATCCTTCAGCGGGCCAACATCGATCCCAGCATCCGGGCGAAAGATCTCGATGAGCAACAACTCTCGCAAATCGTCCACGCCATTCAGGATGGCAAATATGTCATCGAAGGCGATCTGCGCCGTGAACTCGGTCTCAACCTGAAGCGCCTTCAAGCCATCAAATGTTACCGTGGCATCCGCCACCTCCGCGGCCTGCCAGTCCGCGGTCAGCGCACACAAACCAATGCCCGCACGCGCAAAGGTCCGCGCAAGACCGTCGGCGTCCAACGCAATCCGAACGCCAAGACCGGCATCC
>JBFMDG010000383.1:0-7138 GCA_040754135.1 Verrucomicrobiota bacterium | reverse complement strand
GCTCTTCGCGCTCGCTGCATTCCAAATCTCGGCTTGGGTTGACCGATGCGATCGAACCACAATCACAGTGTTGCCCTTGCCGGGAAGTTGCATTTATGTGGATGCCGAAAGCCGGAGCCAGGATTTAATGATCAACTGCGGCGATGCGGCAGGCGGTGCCGCGGTCGTGCAGCCATTCCTCCAGGCTCAAGGATTGAACCGGCTCGATCAATTGCTCATCACACATGGCGAATTGGCTCAGGTGGGTGGATTCATCGCGCTCGAATCCAACTTCAACATTCAAAAATTTTTGGTCAGCACGCTGCGATTTCGTTCGGTCGCTTATCGCGAATTGATCGAAGACCTCGATCAGACCCCCGAGCGGCTGGACCGTGTTTCGCGCAGCCAATTCGTCGCTGGCTGGCGTGTCTTGCATCCGCAGGCCACAGATCGTTTCTCGACGGCCGACGATGGCGCCGTGGTGCTGATCCGCGAGATCCATGGCACACGGATCTTGATGCTTTCGGATTTGGGACGATTGGGACAGCGCGCGTTGCTGGAACGCGAGGGCGATCTTCGAGCCGACATTGTCATCGCAGGGATTTCAGGTAATGCCGAGCCGTTGAATGCGGCATTGCTCGAACGCATTCGTCCCCGCTTGATCGTGGTCGCGTGCGCCGAATTCCCATCGAGTGCGCGCGCTTCACCTATGCTGCGCGAGCGGTTGCGGCATTCGGGCATTCCCGTTTTTTATACAAGCGACCAAGGCGCGGTCACGTTGCGGATTTGCGCGGAGGGATGGCGGGTGAGCATGGCGCGGAACGGGCGAGCAGATGCAAATGGCAAATGACAAATGGCAAATGGCAAATGACAAATGGCTCGCGGGCTTCTCTCGCACTCGACTTTCGCGTCAAGCAAGGAGCGGTTTAACCACTCGGCCGGCGACATCGGTGAGACGAAAATCACGGCCGGCATGGCGAAATGTCAGGCGTTCATGATCAAAACCGAGCAGATGCAAAATGGTCGCGTGAAAATCATGAACATGAACCGGATCCTCGATCACCTCGCGCCCGTACTCATCCGTTTTACCGTAAACGAATCCGGCTTTGACTCCGCCTCCGGCGAGCCACGAAGAAAAGGCGCGATTATGATGACTGCGTCCGGTCGGCCCATCGGTGTGTGGCGTGCGCCCGAATTCCGTCGTCCAGACGACGAGCGTGTCATCGAGCATTCCGCGTGATTTCAGATCTCTCAATAGCGCGGCGATCGGTTGATCCACATTTTTGGCCAGCGGCCCATGGGTCTTCATGTCGGAATGCGCATCCCAATTATTCGACGACCCGACATCGATCAGCTCGATAAAGCGGACACCGCGTTCGGCCATGCGCCGCGCCACCAGGCATTGCCAGGCAAACCCTTTCGTGCTGCCGCGTTCGAGTCCGTAGAGTTTCAATGTGGCATCGGATTCTTTCGAGAGACCGAGGACGTCCGGCATTTCGCGTTGCATGCCGAAGGCCGTTTCAAACGATTGAATGCGCGCTTCGAGCACCGGATCGGCCGCGCGTGTTTGTTGATGTTTCCGATTGAACCGTTCGAGCAAACTCAATTCGAGCTCCTGCACTTGCGCGGAGGGGGACCGCCGGTTCAAATTCGGAATCGGTTCCGAGCCTGCGAGCACCCGCGTGCCTTGATGACAGCCCGGAAGAAAATCGGAACTCCAGACCTGGCTTCCCGCGTAGGGCAATTGCGGCGCCAACACCACGAACGATGGCAAATTCCGATTCTCGGTCCCGAGTCCATAACTGACCCACGAGCCAATGCTCGGACGCGCGAACGTCACCGATCCAGTATGAATCCCAAGCGTCGCCTGGAAATGATCGTTGTGATCGCCCTTCATCGATCGAATCAGGCAGATATCATCCACGCACTCGCGGATGTGCGGGAAAAGATCGCTGACTTCGATGCCGCTTTTGCCGCCGGATTTGAAATCCCAGAGCGGCTTGAGGTACTTCGCTGATTTCGGATTGTTGGGAAAGAGCGGTTTGCCGCCATCGGCAGTTAATTTCGGTTTGGGATCGAACGAATCCATGTGCGACACCCCTCCGGTCATGAAGAGGAAAATGACGCGCTTGGCTCGTCCGGTGAAGTGCGGGGATTTGGGCGCGAGCGGATTGATCGCGCTGCGGTGTTCTTCTGCCATCAGGTGGTGGAGGATGCCCGGGAGAAGAATCGAGCCGCTCACCAGCGAGCGAATCATGTGACGGCGCGAACAACCGCAGTTGAAATCGTGCATACGTACAGAGAACGGATTGTTCGGCACCAATCTAAGTTCGCCCGGCAACCCCAGCAAGGCCAAAGCTCGCACACTCGCATACTCGCGCGTGGCGCGCTGGCGCGCGGTCATGCCAGGGAATGTCTCAAGGGGGCGATGTCACAACTGGCGCGATGGCCCCAAACCCAACCGCGAGGGCGCGGCCTCTGCCTTCATTCGCAAATCGCAACCGGCATTCGGATGTTGCCAGTTCGACAACGGCAAGAATCGAAGGATGATGCCGCGCCCATTGGATTTCAGGAATCGTTCAGCGCTTGGGCAACTCTTCCGGTCGAGGCGGTGGGGTAAGCGCGGTCGCAATCGCCTGCAACTCGTCCATTTGACCCAACAGTTCCTGAAGCGTTTTCGTGTCAATCTGTTCCACCTTTGCGGTCTTGGAGGAGAACTTCTGCCCAGGTTCAACCGTGGTCGCTTTGCCACCCGCCAGCGCCTTGAGAGACAGCCGCGATTTCTTCCCGACCAGGGCAGTCCCATCGGATCGAATGTCATAGCGTCCGACACCGGCCGTAGGCATCAGGTAGCTGCAGGCTGGCGTCTTGATTTCCACTTTCGAGTCTTCGACGAGAACGCGAACGACGGCAAGGATTCGTCCTGACTTCATGTCAAGAACGGTTTCCTTGACGAGCACTCCATTTTTCATTTCCTTGTGCAGTTTTTCGAGCGTGAGTTCCGTCTGCGGCATGAGCCGGATGATAGTGCCGATTTGCCGGAAGTAGAGATCGACTTTGCCTTGGCTGCCGGTCTTCACGACGGAACCGACCGGCAAGATTTGTCCGCGCTTTATCTCGCTCCACGAGGCATTCGCCTCTTTAGACTGCGCAGCACCCTCGAAATCAAGAATCACTGCGACTCGAGGATCCGAATCGTGACTTTGGGCGTTTGTCTCTCGGGAAAGCATCAGACTGCAACTGCACGCGCAAATGGTGAGCGCGATAATCATTGCGGGTTGTTTCTTAAGTGGAGTTTTCATGTGGATGTTTGGTTGAGGTTTCTGCATTGGATATTAATAAGCAGCATGACGTGGATCAATACTGTTCAAACGGGTACCAGCATCGTCATCCATGTTTGTTTGAGGTGTTTGTGTTTCATTGTTTTTCCTTTGGGTTGAGGGTTGGTTGTTGTTCTCGGCAAAATTCGATGCGCTCAAGGTCAAGAGAAAATGCGCCAGGACGAAAAGAATAAAATTGAGATGAGCACGAACAGCGGCAACAACACCGGAACAGCGTATCGAAACAAATAGGAAAAGAAGCCGGGCATATCCACTCTGGCATGTTCGGCAATGGCTTTGACCATGAAATTGGGGCCGTTGCCGATGTAGGTCATGGCGCCGAAAAACACCGCGCCCAGCGAGATCGAAAGCACTTGCAGGCCGTGATCGGCCACGAGTTTCCGGACGTCCGCGGGCACGTTCAAATCGAGATCATGCAGCCCCATGGCCGCCGCCAGAAACGTCATGTAAGTGGGAGCATTATCGAGCGCCGCCGAGAGAAATCCGGTCAGCCAAAAGAAACCCATCTCGGATGTCAGCCCAAGATCTTTTGCGTGAACGCCCAGGTAATCCAATGCCGGAACCATCGTCGCAAATATGCCCGCGAAGAGCCAGCCTACCTCGCGCACCGGATGAAAATTAAAATCGTTCGCCTCGTGAATCGGTCGCGGTGTGGCAAAATAGGATCCGGCCGCCGCTCCGATCATCAATGCTTCGCTCAATCCCGGCGGATTTCTCACGAAAATTGCGACCAGGATCAAGGCCAGGAATGCCAGGTTCAATAGCCCGTCGAATTTCCAGGTCTCATGCGCGGTCTCCCGTTCGCGAACTTCTTTTGGCGCGCGATGAAAATTCCGGCGGTCCAGCCAATAGAACACCGCCACCAGCATCGTCACGCCTAACAGCCATGCCGGCCAACAGGCTTTTGCCACCCACCAAAACGGCACTCCCTTGAGATAACCGAGAAACAATGGCGGATCGCCAATCGGCGTCAGGCAGCCACCCACGTTGCTGACGATGAAAATGAAAAACACCACATGAAAAGCCGTGATCCGATATTTGTTCATCCGGATCCAGGGCCGAATGAGCAGCACGGAGGCGCCGGTTGTTCCGATCAGGTTTGCCAGTATGGCCCCCAAAAACAGGAAGAGACAATTGATCAAAGGAGTCGATTCCCCTTTAACACGAATATGAATGCCGCCGGAAACGACAAAGAGCGATCCGATCAGCGCCATGAACTGCACGTATTCATGCGCCACGTGCGTGAGACGGGCCGGGTTTTTCAGGACAAGGATGTAATAGAGAACAGTGATCGATCCGAGGGCGATGGACACTTTGGGAAAATGATGTTCCCACCAATGTTTATTGAGAAACGGCATGACCGCGATGGCCAGGAGCAAAAGCACGAAGGGCAGAATCATGAGCGGATTCGGCTCAATAATCGCAGCGGCGAGAAAATGGTTTACCATGACAATAAATTCTGGTTGCAGCGCTGTTCTTTAATGTGCTTTTTTGCGGGCCGTCGCCAGATCAGTCTTTCGCTCCGGCAACGATCGAGGATTGGTTTAACGGTTGATTGACGCTGATCGGCGTCGATTCAGCCGCGCGTTTCTGGTGATTTCGATGCGGTGTTGGTGACGATCATTAATAGGGCGATTGTCAGAACGAACATGAGCGTGCTGAGGATGGCGGTGCGTCGCCCCGGGGCGTCACTTTCGCCGGGATTGATCCAAAACGTGACGGTTTGTGAAAGCAGGAGGAAAGCGGCGATGCCGAGAGTCAAGATCAACCACGCGCGTGACGGATGGCCCTTGAGACTGAAAGCGCTCCAGAGGCCGCAGACTAATGCAGCAGCGACACCGGTCATGATTGAGATTTTGGCATCGACCGGTGCGGTCGATTGCAACCAGAGAGATAAAGCCAATTGGAGGGCGGTGTAACCGAGAATGATGAAGGGGAGTTTATGAGTCATGGCAGGTTCGCGAAAGGAGCGGCCGCCCAAGCCGCACTGGGTAGCTCCGGTCTCTGATCGCCAGCCCGCGTTCTCGAAAGCAATGAAATCGATTCGCGGCAGAGCTCTGTTCAGAACTGGAGTGCGCACAATTCGGTCAGTCGGCCGATGCTTCATGGAAGCAGCTCGGTTGACGGAATGGCGGCCCGACCATTCGCACTGACCTCCGAGGTTCCTGGCCCCGGACCCTTCATGAATCTAGCAGGCTTGAACCGCCCGCAATGTGGGGATGATTCTGCCGATGGCCAGCGTGCCCGTCAAGGGGGGTGACAGTAAGACAGCAGGAGCAATACAGGAATTTTAGCGATGGCCACGCGGACCTCTGCAATTGCTGCGGTGTGCAAAAAGCGCGTCGGCCTCATTGGGGAGCATTCACTCCATTAAGGCTCGCGGTTCGAAGGGTTGTCTTGAGGAGGTTCGGAATTGGGCAGAGGCGGTGGGCCGGCGGCCCCACGCAATGGAATCCAATGCCATTTGCAACACTTGGGACAACGTTCGTAGCGCCGCGTCCCAAAGTTCATCGCCAGGAAAAGCGGCCGGGAATAAACCACCGCACATGACGGACATCTTGCCTGGCCGAACAAAAACAATCCGGGATGGAGGCTTTCGGTCTCAAGATAAACCAGCAAGAGAAGCATGAGCATGAAATAAATGAACACCCATAAGCTCAGAAAAATCTGGGTTCCACCCCTGCCAAACAGTTGATTCCACAACGGGCCCAATCCCAAAGGCAAATTCCCCAAAAGATGCAATCCCATCGCGACTGCAAGCCCCGCCACCAATGGCCACCGGCGCTTCTGCCATAGTACCAGACAGGACGCGGTAAACGCGCCCTGCATGATCGAAACCAGAAATCGCTCGTTCATGAAGCCGCCGAATTGATACCAGGCCAACGAAGCCAATTGCGGCTGATTACTCACAAAGCTGGCGACGAGCCCCATTTCGCCGATGCCAAAACCGAGGCCCAGAGCCGTCGCCAAATGCAACGCCGTCCTTTCGTTGAGCGCACGCCGGAATGTGGGCAGCAACAAGGGCCAGAGTTTCGCCGGCTCCTCGGTCAATGGCGCATACAACAACATCACCCAACCGGGAACAGGTCCGTCGGCGAAGAAAGTCTTCAAAGCGGCATCGAGTGGGAGACGAATTCCGTGAAAGGCGAGAATGCTCATCGGCAGTTGCAGCATCACGGCCAGGCCGAGAAGCGGCCATTGCGCGCGAGGCGAACGCCACAAAAGCATGCCGCCCCAAACCGACAGGCTTAAGCCGGCGGTCACCAGGGCCGCGATGTAAATGCTTTGCATGGAAGTTCCGGCAGGATGACACGCAACACGACAATCCCGCAAGCGCGCGCCGAGCGCGTCCTGGCTCTCCGAGCCGCTAGAAGTTGTCGCAGTGGTACGCGGAGGAGCGCGGGACTAGTCCCGCAGCGGCCTCGCACGGTCCAAACGGTCGCCGGAGTAACTGAGCGCCTTGCCAGGTAAGCGCTGCGAGTCCCACACGTCGCAGACGTGGCAGACCCGCGGTCCGCCGGTTTGGCAAGGCGGCAAAATGGCTGGAAAATGTTCTCAAGTGCAAATCGCGTAGTCTCAATGGCTTCGCAAGCCTGTTTTCGCAGGTTATCCATGCCTGGAACAGAATTGCTGACCCGCGACGGCGAATTCCTGGCGTGTGATAGCGAATTCCTGGCGTGTGATAGCGAATTCCTGGCGTGTGATAGCGAATTCCTGGCGTGTGATAGCAAATTCCTGGCGTGTGATAGCAAATTCCTGGCGTGTGATAGCAAATTCCTGGCGTGTGATAGCAAATTCCTGGCGTGTGATAGCAAATT
>JBFMDG010000382.1:0-7153 GCA_040754135.1 Verrucomicrobiota bacterium | reverse complement strand
GTCAGCATGGATGAATATGAAAACATTATCTGAACCCAACGATGTCCGGGAGGTCATCCGGGAATCGTATGCTCGCATTGCCATTGAAAGAACCGCGCCGCAAGCAGCTTCTACAGGCGCATGCTGCACACCCGCACACGCGGGAGGAACTCCAGCCGATCAACTGGGCTACAGCGCGCATGAAACCGAGGGCGTTCCGGCGGGCGCCGACCTCGGACTGGGCTGCGGCAATCCACAAGCCATCGCTTCGCTTCAACCAGGCGAAACCGTCCTCGACCTCGGCAGCGGCGCAGGATTCGACTGTTTCCTCGCCGCGCGCGCCGTCGGATCGAGCGGGCGAGTGATCGGTGTGGACATGACGCCGCAAATGATTGCCAAAGCCCGCGCCAACGCCGCCAAAGCCGGAACCACGAACGTGGAATTTCGCCTCGGTGAAATTGAAGCGTTGCCTGTGGCCGATGAAAGCGTCGATGTCATTCTCTCGAATTGCGTGATCAACCTTTCCCCGGAAAAGCCGCGTGTATTTCGCGAAGCGTTTCGAGTTTTGAAGCCGGGCGGGCGCCTGGCGATTGCCGATATCGTGCGCACGGCGGAATTGCCGGCGTCGTTGGCGAACGATCAGGACGCGCTCTGCGGCTGCGTCTCAGGAGCGGCCTCGATCGAGGCATTGGAATCGATGCTTCGAGATGCCGGTTTCGTTGACGTGCGGATTCGTCCGAAAGAGGCGAGCCGGGAATTCATTCGTCATTGGGTTGAAGGCGCCAATGCAGCCGATTACATCGTTTCCTCGACCATGGAAGCGGTTAAACCTTCGGATTCCTGCTGTGGGCCGGTCTGTTGTGCATGAGATGAATTCCGAGCGCGTCGAGCAAATCTGGCAAGGGATGGCCGAAGCGCTTCGGGGATTCATTCGCGCGCGCGTGCGGGACCCGGAGCTGGCGGAGGACATTCTTCAAGAGGTCTTCCTCAAAATTCAAAAGAACCTGCCTGGCGTGCGCGCGAGTGATCGCCTGGAAGCGTGGGTCTGGCGCATCACGCGCAACACCATTGCCGATCATTTCAGACGCGCGCGTCCGGCGGAAACACTGCCTGACAAGGCAGAAGTCGCGGAAGCGCACGGACCGACCGGCGATGTCTCGGCGGAAATTCCCGATCTCGGGCCGTGTGTCCGGCGGTTTGTCGAGCAGTTGTCACCGCCTTACCGCGAAGCGTTGCTTCAGACCGAATGGGAAGGGCTGACGCAGAAGGAATACGCCGAGAAATTCGGGCTTACGTTTTCGGGCGCGAAAACGCGCGTGCAGCGCGCCCGCAGGCAATTGAAGGAACTGTTGCTCGATTGCTGCCGCTTTGAACTCGATCGCCGCGGGAACGTTTTGGAAATGAACCCGCGCAAGCCGCCGTCTCAGCGCGACAAATCCGATTTGGAACGCGGCTGCTGAACGGGCACCGATGCTTCCGTCGCGCTTTGGTTGAAAAAAGAGCGGCAATGGCGCTCGTCTCAGTCCATTTCCATTGCCTGACGCACCTGAAGCTCCTCCTGCATCCTTGCGCTGCATTTCTTCACGCCATGTGCAAAGATGGTGTCCATGGCACTCGATGAGACTGAAAAAGAGGTGGCTTACCTGGTTGGCCGGTTTGACAGCATCATTTGCGAGCAAGCGGGCGAAAAGATTTTCCGGCACTTGAATGAGATCCGGCGGCAGGCGGTTCGGAATCGTCGGAGCGCGGGCGGACCGGGCGAGGCGCTGAAACATTGGCCGTTAAACCGGCTCGATGTCGGCGAGGCTCACCAGATTGCGCATGCGTTCAGTTTGTTCTTCCAGTTCGTCAATCTTTGCGAAGAACGCGCCCGGCTCCGCCATCTGCAACGTCATCCGGCGCCGGCCATGTCATTGCGCGCACTGATGAAGGAGTTGCGAGCGGCGCGCGTCGCCCCGGATCAACTGCAGCGCTGCTTGGATGGACTGGAAATCCAACCGGTCCTGACCGCTCATCCGACCGAAGCCAAGCGCCGCATCGTGCTGCGACAGATCCGCCGGCTTGAAGAGAACTGGGATCATCCCGACGAAGTGCTGGAAGCGCTCTGGCATACCGAGGAAGTGCGCGAGAAAAAAGTCGGGCCGCTGCAGGAAGTCGAAAACACGCTTTACTACTTTACGCGCTGCATTTTCGAGGCGACGGGAAATTTTTACGCCCGATTTGATCGCGAATTGGCGGCGGCGTTCCCGGAGGTGAAACGGCGGCGGCCCTTTCTCACATTCGGCAGCTGGGCTGGCGGCGACCGCGATGGGAACCCGTTTGTCACTCCAGAAGTCAGTCGTGCCACGGCCAAATCGCATGCCGACACGGCGCGGCAATTTTACGAACAGCAATGCACGATGTTGCTCAACGAACTTTCGCATTCCACGCCGCATGCGTTGACCGAGCCGAGGATCGAATCCGAATCGCTCACGCCTTTTCAACCTTATGAAGGATTTCGCAGCCTCATTTTCAAGCTCCGCCAAAAGCTGCGGGACCGCCGTCTGCCGCCGGAGAACTTCGTGAGTGAATTGAAAAAAATTCGAAAGGAACTGCTTCGGATCGGAGCGCATCGCGCGGCGCGCGGAAGGATTCAACAACTCATTTTGCAAGTGGAATCATTTGGATTTCACCTGGCCACGCTCGATTTTCGCGATCACAGCAGCAAACTCAGCGGTTCGGATTTGCCCGAACAATTCCGCGCTCTGAAAACGATTCAAAAAGAGCATGGGCCCGAGGCTTCGGATCATTTTATTTTGAGCATGACTCGCCGCGCGCAGGACATCATCGAACTCCATCGCCTCGCCCAAAAGGCCGGTGCGCACAAGATCGATCTCGTCCCGTTATTTGAAACGATTCACGAGTTGAAAGAATCCCCGGCGATTCTCGCGGAATTGTGGAAAGACGCCTCTTATCGCGCCCACTTGAAACGGAGGGGCAATATTCAGGAGGTGATGGTCGGTTACTCGGATTCCAACAAGGACGGCGGTTACCTCGCCGCAAACTGGTTCCTTTATCGCGCGCAAAAAGAAATGACGCGCATGGCCGAAGCCAGCGGAGTGAAACTGCGCTTCTTCCACGGCAAAGGCGGAACGATCGATCGCGGCGGCGGCTTGAGCCATCGCAGTCTGCGAGCGCAGCCGCATGCCGCGCATGGCGGACGGTTGCGCATTACGGAACAAGGCGAAGTGATCTCGCTGAAGTATTCCAATCCAGGGATTGCCCAACGCAACCTCGAACAACTCACCACCGCCGTGATCGCCAGCCAATGTTTGGCGGAGAAACCGTCGGCGCGGCAGATGGAGCAATGGGAATCGGTCATGGAAGAACTGGCCGAGAGCTCGTTTGCGTTTTATCAGCAGCTGGTCTATGGGACGCCGGGATTCAACGACTATTTCTGGCAGGCCACACCCATTGATTTGATCGAGCATCTCCGGCTCGGATCGCGTCCGGCGCGGCGCCAAACCACGCGCGACGTCCAGCAGTTGCGGGCCATTCCCTGGGTATTCGCCTGGACACAATCGAGGCATTTGATCTCGGCTTGGTATGGTCTTGGACATGCCTTGACGCAATTCGCACAGAACCACGCCGACGGTTTGGAATGGCTCGCTGTCATGTATGATCAATGGCCCTTTTTCAGGCAACTGCTCGATAACGCCGAAATTTCCCTTGCCAAAACCGAGCTCGGAATCGCGCGGCAATACGCCGAGCTTGTCCAATCCAGAAAACTCCGCGAGCAAATCTTTGGGATGATTGAGGCGGAATATCACCGCTCGGTGAAAATCGTTTTGAGAATCGTGAAAAGGCGGGCCCTCCTCGAAACGCAGCCGGTCCTGGCTCATTCATTGAAACTGCGCAATCCCTATGTGGACCCCCTGAATTATCTGCAGATCCGATTTCTCAAACGCTGGCGCGCCGCCCGCGAAAGCGAGCGCACGGAAACCCTGCGCCGCCTTCTTGCGCTGACCGTGAATGGCATCGCTTTCGGCATGAAGAGCACCGGTTAATCGCCCGATGCAATCGGCGCGTTACCGGAACCTTGTCGCAAACCTTGTCGAAAGAAATCCCGAGAAGGCGCGTTACATTCCCGGGATCGAGCGCGATGGCGCGCAGTTTTCGCACAAATATCATTTCATCGTTTTTCATTGTGCGATGCGTGGTGACGGCGTAGAACCGGGTTATGCGTTGTGGAAGATGGCAGCGTTTCGTCCGTGAAATCTTTTCCAAGGGGGATTTCGAATTTCTGCAACGTTCCCGAGGGTTCATGAGGCGTTATGCGTGCGTGACGAGTTCCGCCAAAGCAGCAGAAGTGATTGAATTTGGCAGCCGTTTTATCCGCGAAGCGATCGCAAAGAAAAACCCAGCAACTAGAACCGTCAAGCGCCCCGTGAAGATTCAAAACGCCTCGCCGACTGCGAAGTCGTTGCCCACAGCCAAACCCGCCAAAATACCGGAACGGGTTCGGCCACACCGGCCCACGTCACCTCGAGCCTATTTTTAGCTCACAAACAATCCCGCTTGCCGCGCCGGGCGGTTCTTCAAACTTCTACTCCTCTCCAAACTGAGTGCGGAAACCCGACTTAGTCTTCGCGCGCCAAAACCAATTTCCTGGTGCAGCCGCCGCAAAATGTTTTTGACGCACTTTGAGTAAAGGAGCCAGATTAAACCCATGGATATTCGCACACATTTGAGGGGGCTGATTTGAGAATCCTGTTGCAAAGAACCGAGTCGAAAAAGTTTCTCGCCCCGGATGGGAAATGGGTTGAGGACCACCAGGACGCACTCGCCTTCAATCATATCCTCAAAGCCTGCGAGTACGCCCGCGAACACAAACTCCGCGGCGTGCAGGTACTCCTCAAATTCCGCACCAATGACATGGATGTGCCCCTGAGGCTTGGGCCGACCTGAATTACGGCCCGCCGATGCTTTCGAACGCAATCAGGATCAGTTGCGTGCCTTTCGTCTCCTGCTGAACCCGGCGCGCATTCACCAGAAAGGCCTTTCGCCCCACGGAAGGAAAGTCCGCCTCAAACCGGACATTCTCGACGCGATTGTTCCGCGCCAGCAAGCCTTCGAGCATGGTGTGAAGGGCCGGCTGATTCCATGCGCCCTGCTCGAGGTCGAAGATCAATTGGTCCTCGGTCGCCTCACGGTTCAACCGGAACATGCGATAGAACGCCGCGTTCGCTCGAAAAATGCGAAAGTCGCCGTAAAGCGTCAGCACCGGCTGCGCAATCACTTCGGAAATGTCCTCGAAACTCTTTTTGAGATCGTCGATATCGACGAGCACGATGACGGCGCCATCGATTTTATTGTCACTGGTGCGGTAGGGGCGGATGCGCAGAGAGTACCATTGGCCCTGGCGATCCTGGACTTCGATCTCCTGGATTTTAAGTGAATCGATCACCTGCGAAACGAGGGGCGCGAGATCCGGCGCCTGCAGGTTGGGATTGATATCGCTGATGCGGCGGCCGATGTCGCTGGGAATGAGATTGAACAGCTTTTCAGCCTGAGGCGTAAAGCGGCGGATGAGCAAATCACTTCCGAGCATGATGATGGGGAGATTGACGCTGCTGAGGAGGTTGCGGAGATCGTTATTGAGGAGGCTGAGTTCCTGGTTCCGATTCTGCAATTCGTCATTGAGGGTGGTGAGCTCTTCATTGGTCGATTGGAGTTCCTCTTTGGCCGTCTCCATTTCCTCGTTGGTGCTTTGCAGCTCTTCGTTGCTCGATTGGATTTCTTCGTTGGCCGATTTCAGTTCTTCATTGGTGGCTTCCTGCTCTTCGATAATGGCCTGGAGCGATTCCTTGCTGGAGCGCAATTCCTCCTGCAAACGGCCAATCTCGTGCCGAGCGGCGCGCAAACTCGGAGACGGGCCCAGGGGCGCCAGCACCTCCGCTTTCTCTTGAGCCATGGGCGTTGCACGGAAGAGCACGAGAAAGAATCGTTCGGCCGATGGTGGTGCGCCGAAGGGGACCACTTCAATATCAACCAGACAGACCGTCCCGTTGACTTGCATTCGGATCGATTCGCGCCGGACGGTCGCGCCTTGTTTCATGGCTCGCGCCAGGGCCGTGCGCACTTCGACGACGAGATCTTCCTTGACCATTTTGAGCAGGTTGAGACTGGCTTCGCCGGACGCGTGTTCCATGAAGGGACCGGTGCGCCCGCGAAAGCCGAGCACTTCGAGGTTCGAATTCACGATCACGGCGTTCGGCGAATAACGCTTGAGGATGAGGTTGTCCACCTGGCGTTGCACATCGAGCGTGCCGAATTCGGCTGGAGTCTCGGCTGCCTTCGGAGCCCATTTCGGTTCCATCGGAATCGGCATGCGGGTGAAGACCACTTCGGGACGGTTGTACACGACGTTTTTGGAAAAGATCCGATGATGCTTGTCCACCGGCTTGAAAAGATCAGAGAAGGTGCCGACCGATTCCGAACTGCCGAGCAGGAGAAAGCCGCCCGGATTGAGCGCGTAATGGAAAATCGGCATGACCTTCCGCTGCAGCACGGGTCCGAGATAAATCAGCAGGTTCCGGCAACTGATCAGGTCCATCTTCGAGAAGGGCGGATCTTCCACCACATTCTGCCGGGCAAAAACGCACGCATCCCGGATCGTTTTGGCAATCTGGTAGCCGCCATCGGTTTTGGTGAAGAAGCGACGCAGCCGTTCCTCCGAGACATCTCCTTGAATGGCCTGGGGATAAATCCCCGCGCGCGCGCGGGCGATGGCCGTTTCACTGATGTCAGTGGCGAAGATTTGAATGGCGGCGTTGTGCCGGGTTGTTCCGTCCATGTATTCCAAAAGCGCAATAGCCAGTGAATACACTTCTTCGCCGCTGGAACAGCCCGGAACCCAAATGCGGATGGCGGCTTCATCGGGGCGGTTTTTCAACAGCCGGGGAAAGACCTTTTTCTTGAGCGCCTGGAATACTTTCGGATCGCGAAAGAAATGGGTCACGTTGATCAGGAAATCCTGGTAAAGGGCGTCCACTTCGTTTGGATACTTTTCCAAAAACTGAACGTATTCCGGCAGGCTGCTGAGCTTTTGCACGGCCATGCGGCGCGCAATGCGGCGCTTGAGCGTGCTCTGTTTGTAAAAGGAAAAATCCACTCCGGTCGCTGAGCGCAACAC
>JBFMDG010000381.1:0-7187 GCA_040754135.1 Verrucomicrobiota bacterium | reverse complement strand
AAAGGAAGCGCGCCTGGCCGGCCATGGGATTTTGTCCGCGATCATGGCTGCCACAGCTTGCGCGACCTGCGAGAGGAAATCGAACGGCCACTCAATTCGACTCACGGTTCATCGCAACGCGCGCAGTGCACGTTCCGTTCTGCCATCGTCATGACCAAACCGAAGGATAAATAATCCAATGAAACTCCTGCACTCTTCCTCGTCCGCCTTTGCTCGCATCGTGTTTTTTTGTGGCCTGCTTCTGCTGGCTCATTCCGCTCCGCTCAACTCTCAGGCCGCAAAAATTCTTTTTATTGTGAACTCGTTTTTCGATGAGTTGACCACGGCCAACGGGAATGATCAGGAAGTGTTCGACCGGCTCACCGGTCAAGGCCATGTCATCACGCTCGCAGATGACGATACCGTCGCGGCAGCCGATGCCGCCGAAAAGGATCTCGTTTTGATTTCCTCGAGCGCCAATAGCGCTGCCGCGGGAGCAAATGCTTTGTGTCGCAACACGCTGCGGCTCGGCCGCACGCCAGTGATGTGTTATGAGCCTGGGTTGTATGACGAGTTGCTGTTGCAGACGGCGACGACGTTTGGAAACGCGGGCGGCCACACGTCAATCGCCATCAATTCCGCTCAGCAATCGCACCCGCTCGCCGCGGGCAAATCGGGCACGATCGATATTGTCGAACTGGACACGGCCGCCACGATCAGTTCATCCGCTTTGCCTCTTACCTTGGGCACCGAGGCCATTCTCATCGCCACGAATGCCACACCGGGTGTGGATGAAGGCCGGGTTTGTATTTGGGCTTACGACCACGGTGCCAAGCTGGCCGACAACTCCACTGTGGTGCCGACGAGGCGCGTTGCATTTTTTTACAACGCCACCACCGCTCCGTTCACTTACAATGCCAACGCCATTGATTTGTTCGACGCCGCACTGCGTTGGATTCTCGAACCTCCGGCGGTCATTCCAATTGCCCTGATCTCGCAATCGCCTCAACCGGGGCAATCCGCAGTTCCCCTCGATGTCACCATCACGGCTGAAATTGAGGACGGGAATATGGCGGCTGTGAATCCAACCAGCGTCCGACTCGAAGTCAATGGCAGCGCTGTGAACGCGGCGGTCAACAAAACTGGCACGCGCACCACCGTTTCCGGAAAGCCGGCCGCAAACTTGCCGCAAAGCACGGTGATTACGGTGGAGCTCGTTTTCAGCGACAATGCCAATCCACCGCTGAGTCATACGAATCGGTGGCAATTCACAACGGAACGCCCCGCTTTAAAGCTGCCTCCCTTCAACCAGAGTGCGCTCGGCCTGGTGTCGATCGAAGCGGAAAACTTCCATACCAACACGCCAGCAGGAGGGCGGCGCTGGGAATTCGCCGCCTCGCCTGCCGGCTTCTCGAGTGAAGGAACCATGTACGCCCTGCCGGATTCGACTGCGTCCATCGGCTTGCCTGCCGCCCTCACGGACAGTCCCAGGCTCGATTACCGGATCCAGTTTAATCAGGTTGGCACGCACTATTTGTGGATTCGCGGGTCAGATGGCGGCGGTGATTCCATCCATGCAGGGATTGACGACATCGATCCGACTGGATCCACGCTGGACAATATTGATTCACCCGATTGTTGCGGCGACCGCGCGGCAGGAGGGGTCACGCTGGTTTGGATCAGCGGAATCGACAACACGCCTGAAGGAAGGGCTGTGTTTGAAATCACCGAGGCCGGTGAGCACGTGCTGCACCTCTGGATGCGTGAGGATGGAATGATCGTAGACAAGGTCATTGTCACGACCGATCCAAATTTTGTCCCTGCCGGTTCGGGTCCGGTGCAGAGTCCGCGTGTCGGCGAATCGTTTCCGCCAGTGATTACTTCCGTGACCCCGGCTGCTGATGCAGTAGGCGTCGCGGTGAGCACCCAGATTGAAATCATTTTGGTGGAAGGGACTCATCCCATTGCTGAGAATTCGATTCAGTTGAAAGTGGACGGAACAGCGGTGACACCGCGAATCACGAAAGCGGGGAGCCAGGTCACGGTGACTTACGATCCGCCCGGGGACCTGCCTTCGAGCACGCGCGTGCAATTTGAGTTCAGCGCCAGCGATACTGGAACACCACCCAATAGTGTCCAGTTGACAAGCGCCTTTACGACCGATCGATTGCCGATTACCGACTTGTTCCAGCAAACGTCCGAAGGGCTCATTGTTTTCGAGGCGGAAAACTTTCACGCCAATGTCGCCCAGGGCGCGCATCGCTGGTTGTTTGCAACCTCTCCCACCGACTTTTCGGGCGATGGCAGCATGTATTCCCTTCCGGAACTTGGCGCCAATCTTGGAATGCCGTTGGCCTTGAGTGACAGTCCGCGTCTCGATTTCCGAATTCAATTCAACCGCACCGGCACACATTACGTCTGGATTCGCGGCTCGGATGGAGGTGGGGATTCGGTTCATGCAGGCATCGACGATGTCGATCCGACCGGCACCACGCTGGATAATATCGATGCCCCGGATTGCTGTGGCGCTCGAGGTCCCGGCGGCGTGACTCTGGTTTGGATCAATGGCATCGACGTCACACCCGAGAGCCGTTCCGTGTTCGAGATCACGACCGTGGGGGAACACGTGTTCCACCTTTGGATGCGTGAAGACGGGATGCTGGCGGACAAAGTAGTGGTCACGAGCGATCCGAATTTCGTGCCGACGGGGCAGGGGCCGGATGAAACGCGCGGGGAAAAACCGAAGCTGACAATCACGCGCGCGGGGAACGGGCTGACCCTTTCCTGGACTGGCGGCGGGACGCTCGAGGAATCGGACCGCGTGACCGGTGCATGGGTTGCTTCGGCGAATCAAACGAATCCGCAAACCATTGCGACCTCCGCTTCGGCAAAATTTTATCGCGTGAAGCGCAACTGACCAGCAGGTGGGCTATAACACCGTTTGCCAGGAGTCATTTTGCCCTGGGAATGCCAGTCCAGGCGCGACTGCGGGAGTGTATCCGGAGCGATTCGCGACTACACGAGCACTGGCATCGCAGGGCAGTCCCCGTTCTTTTCCACGGGCCGTTAGCCCGACTTCGCGGATGCGCAGTAGCGGGTGAGCAAGCCTGCTTCATTTGGTGCCATCGTCTTCCCGACCAGAGATCTGCCCCGCCGCCTGAGTTCAGCAGTAGATCGAAAGTTCTACTCGGCGTACGAACTATTGCCGACGTGACATGGCGCGGTTCCGGGTCGCAAGCTAAGCGCGACTCAAACAACCCGGTTGGCTTGACCTGTGCAACCGTTTCCTTTTTTGCAATCAGGATTGGAAAGCTCTCTTGGCGCTTTTGCACGAAGGAGAGAAAGGATGCGGCAGATCTCCGCAGGGCAAACCGATCGGGCACTCTCAGCAATCAGCACATCAAATCCTTAACCGGCGTTACGCATGGAATTCTATCTATGAATGCTAAACTTCGAAACTCCTCGATCGTATTCCGCCCCACTCCAATTATGGGGTGGTGGAGAATCCCTGTTCGCGCGTTGTTCTTTGGCCTGCTCATCGGGCTTACCACCTTTCAAATGCTCGCGCTTCCCAACATCACCAATGTCGTTGAAACCGGGGGTGATGACGAACCGACGGACACAGTGACGGCCAAGTGGACCGGGGTGACGTTTGCAAATGGTGTGGCGGGCGATTTGCCGCAGCCCTACACAGTGCCGTTTTTCGGCGAAGATGTTTTCGCTTACGTCGATCGCAATCATCAATGGAATGGGGCGGCGGCCAATCTTCCGTTGCCGCGATACCTGAGTGGCGGCGAATATATCATGTGCGGCAATGACAACCGTGACAATTTCAGCTACCAGCTCGATGTCACCATCGCCGAAGAATCCTTCGTTTATGTGCTGGTGGATAACCGCCTGGCGGACGGGAACAACGCGAACCCTCCCGATTTTACCGCCAACATGACCTGGCTCATCGAACAAGGCTGGCAACCGGTGTTGAACGGCTTGAATCGCGCGGGGGATCCGACGCGGCCGGATGAAGTCGGTGTGGATGAGGGCGCAACGAGCGTCGGGCCAGGCGCTGGCCTCGATCAATGGTCCTCCGTTTACGTGAAAAAAATTGCCGCCGGAACTTTCAGCCTTTTTCAGCCGGACAATTCCGGGCGAAACATGTACGGCGTCGTCATCAAAGAAGTCCCCAAAACGCCCGTCGTGACCGCCGCCAAAGGCGATTTGCTCGGCGTGGTTTTTGATGTCACCGACGGTTCGGTGACGGCGTTGGATCCGGCGAGCATTACTTTGAAACTGGACGATGTGGTCGTCGCCCATCAGGCAAACAAAAACGGGAATGTCACGACCATCCGTTACGCGGCCAATCCGCCGCTCGCTTCGGGATCGACCCACACGGCGGTGCTGAGCTTTGCCGATAACGCCACTCCTCCACTGAGCGCATCCGAATCGTTGACCTTCACAGTCGAAGATTATGTCACAGTGCCGCCGACGTTTGTTGTGCCGGCGGGCGGAGTGGACACGAGCGCCTCCGGCTTCAAGCTTCGCACAGTTCAGGCGAACACGGCATCGGGCACGTTGCCGAACACTATTTCCAGAGCGCTGGCTCAATTAAGTGGAACGTTGATCGATCCAACCACAGGTCAGCCGTTCGTGAACGAAGCCGATCTGACTCTGGTCGGCGCCGATGGATTTTTTACCGATAACAATGTGATTAATTTCGATCAGGACGGCGTGGATCACGGCAATTTTACTTCGGTGAACGGCTATACCGAGGAGTTGGTTCCAGGCATTCCGGGGACCGGCGGTCACACCGATAATTTCGCCGTCGAGATTTTGGCTTACTTGCAGTTGTCTGCGGGGGTCCATCGCATGGGCGTGAACAGTGATGATGGTTTCGTGGTGATGGTCGGACCGGAACGGCCGGACGCGCTCGGCACCCGGCTTGGTTTTTTTGATGCGGGACGCGGTGCCGCCGACACGATCTTTAATTTTTTTGTGGAACAGGAAGGGTTTTATCCGGTGCGCCTGGTTTGGTTTGAAGGCGCTGTGGACGCGAATCTCGAATGGTTCATGATCGATGTCGCGTCTGGAGAAAAAATCCTGATCAACGACCCCAACAAAACCAAAGCCGTCAAAGCGTATCGCCAATCCAGCATCACCCGTCCCTATGTGCAATCGACGCGCCCCGCAGCCGGGGCTGCTGGCGTGCCGGTCACCGCGACGATCGAGGTGAAAATTGTGGATGGAACAATTCCGGTGGATGCGAATTCTGTGCAATTGCTATTGAACGATGCCCCGGTCGGCGCCTCGGTGAACAAGGCGGGTGGAGTGACGACGGTGAGCTTTGATCCGCCGGGGAACCTCGCCAGCACGACCATGCACCGCGTGCGCATTGCTTATAACGAGCTCACCACACCGCCCACGGCGCGTGCGGCTGAGTTTAGTTTTGTGACGGAACGGCCGCCTGTTCCAGTGGCATATCAACAGGATCAACTCGGCTTTGTGGTGATGGAAGCGGAGAACTTTTTTGCGAACGTGCCGCAAGGAGCGCACACGTGGGAATTCGCGCAAACGCCCACCGATTATTCGGGCGAGGGCAGCATGTACGCTCTGCCGGAAGCCGGAACAACCACCGGAATGCCTGGCGCTTTATCCACCAGTCCGCGCCTGGATTTTCGCATCAACTTCAGCCAAACAGGCACGCATTACATTTGGGTACGCGGCTCGGACGGCGGAGGCGATTCTATCCATGTTGGATTCAATGATGAAGATCCCACCGGCACCAATCTGGATAACATCGACGAACCTAGTTGCTGCGGAAATCGCGCCACGGGCGGCGTCAGCTGGGTCTGGATCAATCGCACAGGAGCGGCCGGCACCGAGGCCACCATCGAAGTCCTCACCGCGGGAGAGCATACCCTGCATGTTTGGATGCGTGAGGATGGAATGATTGTCGATAAGGTCATCGTCACCACCGATCCGACCTTCGTGCCGACGGGTCAGGGACCGCCCGAAAGCCGGCGGGTTGGCGAAGCGGTGCCGCCGATCGTGAAGTCACTTAACCCGCCCACAAGCGGCGGGAATGTGGCAGCGAACTCAAATATCGAAGTGGTCATCCTCGATGGCTCTCGTCCGTTGGACCTTGCCTCGATCCAATTCACGGTCAACGGTCAGCCCGCCGCGCATACTACGAGCAAAACCGGAAATGAAACCACCATCCGGCATGATCCGCCCGTCGATCTGCCGGCCGGTGCACGGGTGGATTTCAAGGTGGTCGTCTCTGACACCGCCACGCCT
Source organism: Verrucomicrobiota bacterium (assembly GCA_040754135.1). GTDB lineage: Bacteria > Verrucomicrobiota > Verrucomicrobiia > Limisphaerales > SIBE01 > JBFMDG01. The sequence continues at coordinate 917 of JBFMDG010000381.1, read as the reverse complement.
CCGAACACCCTCACGATCGAGAGTTACTTCTTCACGGTGCGACCGCCGATCACCGATATGTTTGTGCAGGATGCGAATGGCTTGATTGCGTTCGAAGCCGAGAACTTCCATGCCAACGCCGATCAAGGAGTGCACCATTGGGAATTCCAGGCGACGCCCGCGGATTTTTCTGGTGACGGCACCATGTATTCATTGCCCGAGAACAATGTGAATATCGGTATGCCCGTGGCGCTGACGGACAGTCCACGCCTCGATTATCGGGTGCAGTTCGTCAAAACCGGCACGCATTACGTTTGGATTCGCGGTTCGGATGGCGGTGGCGATTCAATCCATGCCGGATTCGACGATCGGGATCCCACCGGCACCACGCTGGATAATATCGATGAGCCCGGTTGCTGCGGAAACCGGTTGCCTGGCGGCGAAACTCTCGTCTGGATTAACGGCACTGGCACCTCGCCCGCGGAAAGATCCATCATCGATGTTTCGAGCGCTGGAGAACACACCATTCGCCTTTGGATGCGTGAAGACGGCATGATCGTGGATAAAGTAGTCATCACGACCGATCCGGCTTTCGTGCCGGCCGGCAAAGGTCCCGATGAAACCCGCGGCGCACCTCCCAGGCTGACGGTCAGCCGCACAGGCGGGACCATCACCATTGCATGGACCGGTTCTGGAACTCTGGAGGAAGCCGATAGTGTGAGCGGGCCATGGACCGATTCCGCAAATCAGAACAATCCACAAAATGTGACGGCCACAGCCGCAGCAAAGTTTTATCGAGTCAAACGATAGGCTGGATCCGATCTCTTCCTCGGTTCGATCAAACAAGAAGCATGAGTGACTGGCGGAAGAGGGCGGGATTCTGCTGAAAAAGTTTGGGAACCATCGCAGAATCTCACCCGCACCAATGCGGCGCTGCC
>JBFMDG010000380.1:0-7198 GCA_040754135.1 Verrucomicrobiota bacterium | reverse complement strand
CTCCCGTCCCATTTTGTGCTGCGGTCAAAATGAAGCGGAGGAAAGGCGACGGAATGATCGAGCAACTGCTGCCATCCTGGGAACTGGTTATCCCGAGCACTTTGTTGCCCATGACGACCGGTTCCCCCCAGCCCGCGCCTTTGATTTCCGTATCCACTTCCAAATGCAAATGCTCTTCCGAGAAGCTCAATTTGCCGCGCTTGGCTGTGACACGATTGATGTCGCCGCTGCGTCCTTCGAGCTTGCCGCTGCGCCAGCGCAGAATCTGGACGCGGCCTTGAGTCGGCACGGGATCGGCCAGTTTAACGACACTTAATCCATTCCAAAAAGCCGTGTCGGAAGTGGTGATCAACGCCAGGTTGGCATGATAATCGATCCAGCGCACTTCGCCGTTCACCCAGATCCCGCGGCCATTTTTTTGCAAGCGCACCAAGGTGTGATCGGACAAATATTCGGCCGTAGTCAGAATTTGTTTCGCGCCCACCACCAGGCCGGATTTCTGGTAGCTTTCCATGCGCCGCGACCAGGGCTGGATGTAGTCGTATTGTTTGCGCGTGATTTCGATCGTGACCACGGAGCGCTCCCAGGGGGAACCTCCTTTGGCCGCATCGGCCGGGGCGGCAGCCAGGGCCAATGCCAGGCCAAGCCATGGAATAAAACGGGAATGGAGCATCATAGTCTGCGGTCTTTGGAAACGCCGTAAGTTTTAAGAATATCCGTTTGAGCTTTGGCCACGGCCGCACGGTCCAGGCACTCAAAATTTTGATCGGAAGGAAGAAACTCGATGATGTCGTGTTCCTCTTTGCAGGTTTCAAACGCCTTGATCACATCCTCCAGCTTCTCAATTTTCACGCCATTGATCTTGTCCACGAGCGCGCGTCCGCGAATTTTCACGTCGGCGTTAACCGGATGCGACAGAATGGTCGAGAGAACGATCGGTTCCGGGCGGGCTTTGTCGGGATTTTCGTAGCGTTGGTAGTAGAGCTGATGAACGAGTTCGGCGCTCGATTCATCCGCCCAATTGCCACCCAGGGTGCGCAGGTAATCGCGTGACAGCGGCGTGAAAACCATCCCGCCATAAATGTAATAGCGCGGATACGAATCGTACTGGTTGCCTTCCGCTTTGTCCTCGCGGTAAACGTAAACCGGCAGTGAAAGTTCCATTGGCTTTCCATCGCGAAAAACTTTTAGCGGCACACTGTCGCCGTGCTGCGCTTCACTGAAAGCGACCGCGACATGCACGCGATTGCCCTTGTAAAGAATGGTGCCGTCGCTGCCGACTTCATACGGGCCCACCTGCAGGAGAACATCTTCTTCCTGTAAAACTTTTTGCGTGGTGGCAATCGGGAAAATCCGATCGATGCGAACGCCAAGATTGTCATCAGGCAATTTCAAAAACCGGCGGTAGGCCTGATTATGCATCGGCGCCAGACCCACGCCCGCTTGGGGAAAACCATCGTACTTGCCATCGGCAATGTCCTTCATGAAATGATTCATGATCGGAGGTGGAATAAAAAAACCGGTGTTTTCAAGCCCGGGAATTCCCTGGAAAGCGACTCCCACCACTTTGTCATCCTGAATGACCGGCCCGCCGCTGTTGCCCGGATTGATAGCGGCATCAGTCTGCGCAGCGAGAAGCGAGCGGTTCCCGATGTGAACGAAGTTTTGCAACTCGAGCCGTGAGACCACGCCGCGTGTGTAGGAGATTTGCTCGCCGCCAGCGGGGTAACCATAGGTGACAACGGTGGATCGCACTTCCGGCAACTCACCGAAATCGAGCGGGTAAAGGCCGTTAAAGAAATTCTCGTCTTCGACTTCCAGCAGCGCGAGATCGCAATCGTGCCCGATGAAAACGACTTTGGCCAGGAACGGTTTCGGATCCTGATAACGGCGCACCAGGATTTGGCGCGCCCAACTGACCACATGGGCGTTGGTCATGATCCGTTTGCCGCGCACCACGAATCCGGATCCGGACGATCGCCGCACCGAATCCATGCGCCAGGGCGAATCCCAATTGGGCGTTTGCGAAAAGGTCGAAATCTGAATGACCGACTTTTCCGGTTCCGCAGCCCAGGCCGATTGGACAAGAATGGCCGTTAGAAAAAAACTCAGGATGATTTTTGACACGCTGGGGAAGATGTTCTGTGTCGTGCGGCTGGTCAAGTCTCGATCTGTTCTCTTCTCCAACCGGCCATTCCAGCGTCATCAGTACCTCGCCCATGCCGGTTCACTGCGCGGTTCTCCGTTTGTTCTTGTTTGCTTTTGTTTGTTTAGAACTGACTGAGACGAAGGTTTACGCCGACGCGCGCGTCATGCATAATCCGCCAATCACATGACCAACTCGAACGCATCGCCCAAGGCCAATTCGCTGACGCAACGGTTCCTCGACAAACTCGAATACGCCGGAAATAAGCTGCCCGATCCGGCCATGATCTTCGTCATCGCACTCGTGCTGACCTGGATTCTCTCCGTCTGGCTGGCCTCGGTTCAGTTCACGGAGGTCGATCCGAGAACAATTGTGCGCGATGCCACCGGAAATATCACAGCATCCGCCCCGATTCAGATCAAAAACATGTTGAGCGGGGAAAGTCTCACCACATTTCTTTCGCGCATGGTGAAGACCTTCACCGATTTTCCGCCGCTCGGCATTGTGCTGGTGGCATTGCTCGGCGTGGCGGTGGCGGAACATACCGGATTTATCAATGCCGGCATCAAATACCTCCTGCGCATCACCCCGCGCAAACTGCTCACGCCTGCGCTCGTACTGGTCGGAATCATGAGCCATTCGGCGGGCGATACCGGCTACGTGCTGGTCATTCCTCTGGGCGGAATGATCTTCGCCGCTGCAGGCCGGCATCCGGTCGCCGGCATTGCCGCGGCCTTTGCCGGCGTGTCCGGCGGATTTAGCGCGTCCTTCTTGCCTTCAACACTCGATCCCTTGCTGCAAGGCTTCACGCAATCCGCGGCGCAAATCATCGCTCCCAACCGCACGGTCAATCCATTGTGCAACTGGTATTTCATGAGTGCCTCCTCCTTGCTCATCCTCGGCGTGGCCTGGTTCCTCACCGATCGCATCATCGAACCGCGCCTCAAACAACTGCCGGTCGATGGCGGCGGTGAAACCGGTTCCGATTTGCATCAACTTTCCGACGCCGAACGGCGCGGATTTTGGGCCGGCATGGGGGCGTTTGTCTTGCTCATCTTGCTCCTGATTCTCGTCACCGCTCCAGCCAGTTCCCCCTTCCGCGCGAAAGACGGCAGCCTCACTTCGCACGGAGCGCCATTGATGGAATCGATTGTGCCGTTGATCGCGATCTTTTTTCTCGTGCCGGGCATTTTGCACGGTTACGTCTCCGGAACCGTTAAAAGCCATCGCGATGTCGTCAAAGGCATGGCCAAGTCGATGGGAACGATGGGCTATTATCTGGTGATGGCTTTTTGCGCCGCGCAATTCACCTACGTCTTTCGCGAATCGAACGTCGGAGCGTTGATCGCCATCAAGGGAGCGAGTTTTCTGAAAGCGCTCGATATGCCCGGCCCGGTCACCATCATCGGAATTATCTTCCTGACGACCTGCGTGAACATGTTGATCGGATCGGCCTCGGCCAAGTGGGCTTTGCTGGGGCCGATTTTTGTGCCGATGCTGATGCAGCTTGGATTTTCGCCCGAGCTGACGCAGGCCGCGTATCGCATCGGGGATTCAAGCACAAACATCGTGACGCCGCTGCTGCCATACTTTCCGTTGATCGTGGTGTTTTGCCAGAAACATTCCAAAACGACCGGCATCGGGACTTTGATTTCCACGATGCTTCCGTACTCGATCATGTTCGTCGTCACCTGGACCGGATTGTTGCTGGTGTGGTGGGCTTTGAAACTTCCGCTTGGGTTGCAAGCTGGTTATGCGCCGTGAGGCGCGCGAAGGGCAAAGGGCAAAGCGCAAAGGGCAAAGCGCAAAGGGCAAAGCGCAAAGGGCAAAGCGCAAAGGGCAAAGCGCAAAGGGCAAAGGGCAGAGGGCAAAGGGCGATTTTTATTTAAAACGCTCTTGATTTGGTTTTGGCCAACTTTACTTTCCTCCGCATGTCTGAACCTGGCATTCAGTTAGGCAGCGATCACCCGTTTCAACCGGCGACCGCGCCATGCGTTTTTTCTTCTGAATCTGAACCTTTGTCGCACCCGGATTCATTTGTCCGAAGGCACATCGGCCCAAGCGCTGAAGAAGCGCAGCAGATGCTTCAGGAACTTGGCCTGGAAGATCTCGATGCGCTGATCTCAGCCACCATCCCGGAAAAAATCCGCACGCAACGTCCGCTCGAACTGCCGCCACCACGCACCGAATTCGAGGTGTTACGAGATTTGCGCCGCATCGCCTCGCAAAACAAGGTGTACCGCTCCTATCTCGGCATGGGCTATCACGATTGCATCACGCCCCCGGTCATTCAGCGGAACATCCTCGAGAATCCCGGCTGGTACACCCAATACACTCCTTATCAGGCAGAGATCGCGCAGGGCCGGCTCGAGGCCTTGCTCAATTTCCAAACGATGATCATGGACCTGACCGGGCTCGAGATCGCCAATGCTTCGTTGCTCGATGAAGCGACCGCCGCCGCCGAAGCCATGCACATGTGTTTCGGGCTGGCTAAAAACGACGCAAATAAATTTTTCGTCTCAACCGGTTGCCACCCGCAAACGATCGACGTCGTCCGCACGCGCGCCAAACCGCTCGGGATCGAGGTAGTGGTTGGCGATCACGAGCAGATCGAGTTTTCTGAAAATTATTTCGCCGTGCTCGTGCAGTACCCGACGACGCTCGGAACGATCCACGATTACTCGGGTCTGGTTGTAAAAGCACACACCGCCGGCGCAATGGTGATTGTGGCCGCCGATATTTTGAGCCTGACCCTGTTGCGGCCGCCCGGTGAATTCGGAGCGGATGTGGCCATTGGCAGCACGCAACGTTTCGGCGTTCCGCTCGGATATGGCGGACCGCACGCGGCCTATTTTGCCACGCGCGATGCATTCAAACGCCAGATGCCCGGCCGTTTGGTCGGAGTCTCGAAAGACTCGAGTGGCCGTCCCGCTTATCGCTTGTCGCTGCAAACGCGCGAGCAACACATTCGCCGGGAAAAAGCGACCAGCAACATCTGCACGGCCCAGGTGCTCCTCGCGGTCATCGCCTCGATGTATGCGGTTTATCACGGGCCGCAGGGGTTGCGCCGCATCGCCGAGCGAGTTCGGCATTTGACCGGCATTCTGGCCACCGGATTGAAGCGACTCGGTTTTCGCGTGGGACCGGAAGACTTTTTCGACACCATCACGGTGCACCTTGATGACGAGAGTGTCGCCCCGCTCATCCAACGCGCCGAACAGCGCGAAATCAACCTGCGGGTGATTAACGAGCGCACGATTGGCATTTCGCTCGACGAGTCCGTAACCGAGCATGACCTGGCCGATCTTTGGAATGTGTTCCATGGCGGAAAAGCGGCGCCATTCAGCCCGCGCGATTTGTTCGAGGAAAGTTTGGCCGCTCTGCCCGAGCTGCACACGCGCGCGACTCCCTTTCTCACTCATCCCGTTTTCAACAAGCACCATTCCGAAACGGAGATGCTCCGATACCTCCGCAAGCTCGAAGCGCGCGACTTGTCATTGGCCTTTTCCATGATTCCGCTCGGGTCGTGCACGATGAAGCTGAATGCCACAGCGGAAATGTTTCCGGTCACCTGGCCGGAATTTGGCCGGATTCATCCGTTTGTGCCCCTCTCACAAACGCGCGGTTATCAAACCCTTTTCAAACAACTTGAAGCGTGGCTGGCGGAAATCACCGGGTTTGACGCCGTCTCTTTGCAGCCGAACGCTGGATCGCAGGGCGAATATGCCGGTTTGCTCGCGATTCACGAATACCATGAACATCGCGGCCAGACGCAGCGCCGCGTCTGTCTCATTCCCACTTCGGCGCACGGCACCAACCCGGCCAGCGCGGTCATGGCCGGATTGCAAGTCGTGCCGGTGGCCTGCGATCTCGACGGCAACATCGATGTCAACGATCTCCGCGCCAAAGCCGCTGCGCACAAAGACAATCTCGCCGCGCTCATGGTGACGTATCCGTCCACGCATGGTGTGTTCGAGGAAAGCATCAAGGAGATTTGCCAGATTGTGCACGAGCATGGCGGGCTGGTTTACATGGATGGCGCGAACATGAATGCGCAAGTGGGACTATGCCGTCCCGCCGAACTCGGCGCCGATGTCTGTCATTTGAATCTGCACAAAACGTTTTGCATCCCACATGGCGGCGGCGGTCCTGGCATGGGCCCGATCGGTGTGGTCAAAGCGCTCGCCCCCTTCCTGCCGCGGCATCCGGTGGTGCCGCTCGAAGGCGAACAAAACCTCGGAGCCGTTGCCGCCGCTCCGTGGGGCAGCGCCAGCATCCTGCCGATTTCCTGGGTTTACATCGCGCTCATGGGTCCGCGCGGCCTCACGGAAGCAACTCAAGTCGCGATTCTCAACGCCAACTACATCGCGCACCGGCTGAGCCCGTATTTTCCCGTGCTCTATAAAGGCAAAAACGGCCTGGTCGCTCATGAATGCATTCTCGACGTGCGCCAGTTCAAATCGATCGCCGTCGAAGACATCGCCAAACGGCTCATGGATTACGGCTTTCACGCGCCCACCATTTCCTTTCCCGTTCCCGGAACCATGATGGTCGAGCCGACCGAGAGCGAATCGAAGGAAGAACTCGACCGGTTTTGCGAAGCGCTCATTTCCATTCACGCGGAAATTGTGGCCATCGAGACCGGGCGAGCCGATCGGCAAAATAACTTGCTCAAAAACGCTCCCCACACCGCCGAAGCCTTGCTCTCGGAAAAATGGGAACGCCCCTACCCTCGCGAACAGGCCGCCTATCCAACCCGCTGGTTGCGTGACCACAAATTCTGGCCGGCCGTCGGCCGCATCGACAATGTTTACGGCGATCGCAATCTCGTCTGCTCTTGCATTGGAATGGATGCGTTTCTCGACGCGCAGTAGCGCGCGATTCGTTGCCGCGAAAACGGCGTTCGGAACTGACCATCGCGCGGAGTGATTCTGCGCTATCTCTTCCTAGTGATGTGTCTCGCAAATGGCTGGTGTTATGCCGCAAGGGATTTTGGCCTGCCGCGAGGCGCGAGCGACGCGCATACCCGACAGTGGTCTGTAAGGAGCGAGC
>JBFMDG010000379.1:0-7215 GCA_040754135.1 Verrucomicrobiota bacterium | reverse complement strand
GCGCGTAATCACCCTCCAAACCGGCCGGCGAATCTGTCGTCCACACCGGATCTGTGTAGGTCGGGAGAAAATCACCGCTTTGCATCGCCGGCAATTCGGGTTGCTTGCTGTTCTTCACCGGGAAATCGGCTTCGTTGAAGTCGTAGGCGACGACTGTCTCGGCGTAAATGGGTTTCGGGTTTGCAGGATCATTATCGATTTGCTCAGCCGTCAGCGCGCCGCGATGAATGCGAACCCGATCGAATGAGGCATTCAAATTGTTCAAGAGCCGCTCCGCGCCAATGACGAGCAGGTTGTCCTTGTAAGCCGGAGTCAGCGTCGTATGCGGCACGAATGTCGAGGTGCCATTCTGATGAAACGTGACACCTACGCCAGGCTGCCACACCGCGGCAATGTGCGCCCATTGCCCTTCCGGCAAATAAGCGGCGGTGTTCGTCAGGTCCACCACTCCAAACAAAGTGAAGACCGGTTCTCCTGCCTTGAGGCCTAATTTGAATGAACTGCCATAGGTCAAGATGCCTTCAATCGTTTTGGCGAGGCCAGGCGTGAGATTAACCCAAGTCTCGACGGTAAATGCTTCATTCGCCGCGAACGCCAGCACCTTGCCTTGACTGTCGTCGGCCACAAGAAATCCAGCTCCTTCCGTGGTGATCGATCGGTCTCCTGCCGCGCCGCTCGGCGCAGCGTCACTGAGAACCACCCGGTCCACCGATGGATCCACCGTGTAACCAAAGTTCCCAGTCACACCGGCAACACGATCGGTCGTGGTCCGTCCCTGACCTTCATTGAATTGAAAATCAACCAGGGGTTGCGCGGAAATGGTCTGCCAGGCAGCCAGAGCCACAGTCATCGCCGCGACTCGAAATCGCAGGCGGTTTAATCGAGGAGTCATTGTTCGGATGTTCATGTTTTAAAAATCAGCGAATTTGCGTGAGGGCGGATTGCCAGCGCATTTCGCGAAATACAAATCGGTTAATTGCGCCGGGTGGACCGTTCCTGAAGCCACTCGACATCTTTATTGTTCGGGCTCGAATTGATGGCGCGTTCTCCCGAGGGAAGCACGCGGGTGCGCGGATCAACCCATCGGCGCATTTCCGAGTGGCCATCGGCAAACGCCAGACCGGCGGCATAATTGTGATAAACCGCCGGCATGTCGTTCATCGAATAAGATCCCGGGCTGTCCGGATACCCGGTCATGTTCACGACAAAAAAGCCGTCATTGATGCTCTCCGGCCGTTCATCGATCAAAACCCACGTCATCGTCGGGCCAGGATCGATCATGTCGGACATTTTGCGGTACACCTTCCAGGTATTGCCCCAAATGCCGGAAGCGCTTCCGCCGTTGGCCAGCGATGCGCCATCGCCTCCCACCCAATTGTTCATCGAGATACTGCGAATGCGGGGTGAGGTTTTCCCGCGGGCATCGCGCGCCATCGAGCGATCCGCCGGGCATTTGAAAATGTCCTTGGCCCGCCCGACGTAATTCCAGAGCGGACTTTTCGCCAGGGTATTCTCCACATCGTAATTGGCGGAATTCCCCGCCGTCATAGTTAACCGACCAGTCACCCAGGCAAACGGGGCATTCGGCGAATTATCCGCAAACGCAAACGGCAACTCATCGTTGTTGTCATCAGCGTACATCCGCCACCCCAACATCAGTTGCTTTGTGTTGTTCATGCATTTGGTGGCATGAGCTTTGGCTTTGGCTTTCGACAAGGCCGGCAAAAGCATTCCGGCGAGAATGGCAATGATGGCGATGACCACCAACAATTCGATCAGTGTGAATCCGACAGGTTTGTGACCGCGACAACGAACCAGCATAGCGCCGAGAAAGTAGTTCGTGCGTTAAGCCCTTGTCAAATTTTGACTGCAGAAAACTTCGACCAAATCCGGACATCACAACAAATGGGCAAACACCGCCAAAAAGTGGCTGAACCACCCGTTTATTCTTCCTTAGGCAATCTCGCGTCCATTCACTCTCTCAATTCTTAGTGCGTTAACTTTTCCTTGTGTCTTGGATTTTTGATCCTGATTTTAGGGGCTTGTGGCGAGCTTTGAGGACACCCCAGAGGGGATGAATTCAGGCCTTCTCGGTCGGTTTCCGGCGACTTTATTTCGATGGGACGGTTGCTCAAGGGCGCCGTGAGCTGCGCTCTCCGATGCACCAAAGGTGTTGATACGTTCGGATGAACCATTGGTTATCCGAGGGCGCAAGCGATGCCATGGTCGTTTCCCCCAAGGAATTGGTGCTGAGCGGCTGGAATTTGGGAGAGGCTTTCACGGCAAACGCATCGCCGGATTGATTGATCGCGAAGACCGATCCATTGGCCAGTACCATCGAGGACCAGTTGTCTGATTTCGGCCCGGGCCCGGCCAGACGCTCTTCCCAAACGAGTTTTCCGGATTCCAACTCGAAACATTCCGCCACACCGGGATCGTTAAGAATATAAATGTGCCTTTCAAAAATGACGCCGGACCCGATGCGTTGTTTCGTGCGCGGATGCCGCCAAAGGCGATGCGTTTCGGTGACATCCCCATTACCGCCCGCCTTCACGGCGATAGCCGATCCACTGTAACCGCCCATCGAGACGACAATGCCGTTTTCGGCGATGGGCGAGGTGTACACGAGAGGATTCAGGCCGCTGCAGGTCCAGAGTTCCTTCCCGGTGCGCGGGTCAAATGCCGCGAGACGTTTCGGGAAGCTCAAAAGCAATTCCTCACGTCCTTTGAACGAGTAAAGCACGGCAGTGCTCCAGGAGCCGATCCACACACTTTGCCGCTCTTCACCTTGTTTCGGTTCGCCGAAATGGCCGCCCGGTTCGTTGCGTTGCCAGACCGTGTCGCCCGTGCGCTTGTTTAGCGCGATCAAAAACGTCCGTTCGCCCGGCCCGACATTCAGGAAACAGAGATCGCCAGAGATCACTGGAGAGGAAGCGTTGCCCCAAATGTGGAGTTGAGGTCCAAGATTGCGATGCCAGATTTCTTTGCCTTCAAAATCGTAACAGGAAACGCCCGCCGATCCATAGGAAGCAATCACAAGCTCGCCATCCGTCACCGGAGAAGCCGAGCAGTAAGGATTGGTCGAGTGCGTCGGTTCCTTTTCGCGATAGACCACTCCATTTTGCCATCGGAGATTTCCCGTGGCGCGATCGAAGCACATCAAGGTGCGCCGGCCTTCTTTTTCGATGGCTTGCGTGACAAAGACGCGGTCGCGCCAAATGATCGGTGTGGAATTGCCGCGATCGGGCAGGGGAGTTTTCCAGAGGACATTTTCCGTCGTGCTCCAGCGGAGAGGCAGATTTGTTTCCTGCGAAATGCCCATTCCGGTTGAGCCGCGCCAGGCGGGCCAATTCTCCGCGCAAGCTGAATCGCAATCCAGCAACAGAATCGTGAATAGCAAAACCAGCCTGAACCATCGGGGAACAAAGTGAAAGAAACGAAGCAGATCAGGGCTGGCCTTCTTTTGCATGGGCCGACTCTAATTGAGCCGCAATCGTGTGTCGAGATCGCCGGACAAATCGACAAATCGCTGGATAAACATCCGATTCCACGGATGAACAATCGCCTCGATTTTGCAGTCACAAATCCCCGATGGATTTATTCCGGAGTTGGATGGTCGAGCGCCGGCATTGGGAACAGTTTTGATGGGGTGTGTTGTTCGCGCAGGAGGCGTTCAAGTCGCGCGACGACTTTCGGGTGGCTTGCGGCCACGTTTTGTGTTTCGCCCGGATCGCTTCGCAAATTGTAAAGTTCGAGTTCGGCGGCTGGCGCGGCCTCGGCAGTGGCTTTTCCCCGCGGATTCAATCCGCGCCGAATCGCTTTCCAATCGCCCACGCGAATCGATTGTTGTCCGCCGTAGCCAGGGAATTCGCGATAGAGGAACGGACGTGGCTTTTGCGTTTTGCCCAGAAGAGTTGGGGCCAGACTGATTCCGTCGAAATGCAATTCGTCGCGTTTTAAATCCTGTTTGAAACCGGCGAGCTCGAGCAAGGTTGGCAGCCAATCTTCAAATCCAGTGACGCGATCTGAGGTGCTTCCGGCGTGAATTTTTCCCCGCCATCGCACGAGGGTCGGCACGCGAATCCCGCCTTCATAAAGTGACCCTTTGAATCCACGCAAGCCGGCGGCGGAATTAAAGAACTCGCTGTCGGTGCCGCCGAGCCGATCGTAAACCGGGCCATTGTCTGAGCTGAAAACAAAGATCGTGTTTTCATCCAGTCCAAGCGATCGAATCAAATCCCAAAGCTGGCCGGCATCGCGATCGAGCCGGGTGATCATGGCGGCGTAGGCGGCGCGCGGGGTAAAGTGCGGCAAATAATTTTTTCCGCCGGTGTATGGCGGATCGTTCCATTGACCGGTGTAAACGCGCAGCGAGTCGTCCGGCACTTGCAAAGCGAGGTGAGGAATGGTGCTGGCGAAATAAAGAAAAAATGGCTGCGCCTGATTTTCGCGAATGAACCGGAGCGCTTCTTCGCGGATCAAATCGGGAGCGTATTCTTCACCGGCATAGCGTTGGTAGTTTTCCGGCTTCGCGGGATCGGTTTCCGGCGGCCATTTCTGGTGCGCGGCAAACGCCGGATTTTTCAATGCGCGTTTCTGCCGATTGTCGCGCAGGTAGGTTGGGTAATGATTGTGCGCATGGCGCTGGCAGTTGTACCCGAAGAAACGGTCAAACCCTTGTTCGAGCGGATCGCCTTCGGCATCCGGAAAGCCAAGACCCCATTTGCCAAAAATTCCAGTCGCGTATCCGTGCTTTTTCAGGAGGCGCGGAAGTGTGACTGTGCCTGCCGGCAATGGCGGCTGACCTTCGGGTTGCACTTCACGATTATCGCGGATCCAGGCGTGCCCGGGATGTTTGCCGGTGAGCAAAACACAACGCGAAGGTGCGCAAACGGCGTTGCCGGAATAATGCTGTGTCAACCGCATCCCTTCGGCGGCCATGCGATCGAGATTTGGCGTCTTGATCTTTTGCTGGCCGAAACAGCCGAGGTCACCGTAGCCGAGATCGTCGGCCAGAATAAAAACGATATTGGGCGGAGGCGCCGCAGGCGCGGCCAACGCACTCACCGTAGTTAACCCCGCCCAGACCACCGCCACCCCAAGCATGAAGACCGAACGGAAATTCATCCGCACATTGTGCCCCAAATCCCTTCAACTCTTCAACTCTTCAACGCACCAACCCACCCACATTCGATGCTACGCAGACTCCAAATTTCCCGTAGCAGCCTGACGTGAGTCGGCTCTAACTTTTTCTGCGCGCAAGCCATGCCCAGCCCACGAGTGCATTCCCACGCGCAAAACGTTCCTTCGCGATTTGAGATCCGGGAAGGTCGTTGAGCATCGTCGAGCACGTCTCGACTAAAAACAAATGATCGAACTCACATTCGATGCTACGCAGACCCCCAATCACCCGTAGCAGCCTGACGTGAGTCGGCTCTAATTCTTTCTGCGCGCAAGCCGTGCCCAGGCCCCGAGTGCATTCCCACGCGCAAATCGTTCCTTCGCGAACCGAGATCTGGCGAGCGCGCCCCGGATCGTCGAGCACGTCTCGACTAGAAGCAAATGATCGAACTCACATTCGATGCTACGCAGATCCCATATTTCCCGTAGCAGCCTGACGTGAGTCGGCTCTAACTTTTTCTGCGCGCAAGCCGTGCCCAGGCCCGAGTGCATTCCCACGAGCAAATCGTTCCTTCGCGAATCGAGATCTGGCGAGCGCGCCCCGGATCGTCGAGCACGCCTCGACCAGAAACAAATGATCGAACTCACATTCGATGCTACGCAGAGCCCAAATTTCCCGTAGCAGCCTGACGTGAGTCGGCTCAAATTTTTTCTGCGCGCAAGCCGTGCCCAGGCCCCGAGTGCATTCCCACGCGCAAAACGTTCCTTCGCGAATTGAGATCCGGGAAGGTCGTGGCGGATGTTCGAGCACGTCTCGACCAGAAATAAATGATCGAACTCACATTCGATGCTACGCAGAGCCCAAATTTCCCGTAGCAGCCTGACGTGAGTCGGCTCTAATTTTTCTGCGCGCAAGCCGTGCCCAGGCACCGAGTGCATTCCCACGCGCAAAACGTTCCTTCGCGATATGAGATCCGGGAAGGTCGTTGAGGATCGTCGAGCACGTCTCGACCAGAAACAAATGATCGAACTCACATTCGATGCTACGCAGAGCCCAAATTTCCCGTAGCAGCCTGACGTGAGTCGGCTCTAATTTTTTCTGCGCGCAAACCATGCCCAGGCCCCGAGTGCATTCCCACGCGCAAAACGTTCCTTCGCGAATCGAGATCCGGGAAGGTCGTGGCGAATGGTTCGGCACGCCTCGACCAGAAACAAATGATCGAACTCACATTCGATGCTACGCAGAGCCCAAATTTCCCGTAGCAGCCTGACGTGAGTCGGCTCTAACTTTTTCTACGCGCAAGCCGTGCCCAGGCCCGAGTGCATTCCCACGCGCAAATCGTTCCTTCGCGATATGAGATCCGGGAAGGTCGTGGCGGATGTTCGAGCACGTCTCGACCAGAAACAAATGATCGAACTCACATTCGATGCTACGCGGAGCCCAAATTTCCCGTAGCAGCCTGACGTGAGTCGGCTCAAATTCTTTCTGCGCGCAAGCCGTGCCCAGGGCCCCGAGTGCATTCCTGCGCGCAAAACGTTCCTTCGCGATATGAGATCCGGGAAGGTCGTTGAGGATCGTCGAGCACGTCTCGACTAAACTCACATTCGATGCTACGCAGAGCCCAAATTCCCCGTAGCAGCCTGACGTGAGTCGGCTCTAACTTTTTCTGCGCGCAAGCCGTGCCCAGGCCCCGAGTGCATTCCTGCGCACAAAACGTTTCTTCGCGATATGAGATCCGGGAAGGTCGTGGCGGATGTTCGAGCACGTCTCGACGAGAAACAAATGATCGAACTCACATTCGATGCTACGCAGACTCCAAATTTCCCGTAGCAGCCTGACGTGAGTCGGCTCTAACTTCTTCTGCGCGCAAGCCGTGGCCAGGCTCGAGTGCATTCCTGCGCGCAAAACGTTCCTTCGCGATATGAGATCCGTGAAGGTCGTTGAGGATCGTCGAGCACGTCTCGACGAGAAACAAATGATCGAACTCACATTCGATGCTACGCAGAGCCCAAATTCCCCGTAGCAGCCTGACGTGAGTCGGCTCTAATATTTTCTGCGCGCAAGCCGCGCCCAGGCCCCGAGTGCATTCCCAC
>JBFMDG010000378.1:0-7219 GCA_040754135.1 Verrucomicrobiota bacterium | reverse complement strand
GCAGTGAATTGGAAACGACATGGACGCCGCTCAAAACCGCAGCCCACGCGGCGATGTTTGTTTGATTCACCGATAAGAGACCTCGGGCGGCATTTTCGTTCGGCGCCGCCGAGAATATTTCGAGCAGTTTCCAATCGTTGGTGGGGTAAGTCGCGAGTGAACCGGCCCAATCGCGCCACACATTGGTCGCGGGCAATCCGGCTTTGAAATAAACGGTTTGCCACGGCGTGCCTCGGTGAACCCGGCCCAGCCAGCCGATGCTCGGGAATTTGTTGGTGGGGAACTCCCAATCATCCGCCTGTCGAACCAATGGATCTTTAAGCCCGAAATCGAACGCGCGCGGATCCCCGCTCTTTTCCGGATTGCCACCCCAAGGATTATAGCGTTCGTTCAGCCGGCCCAAATTGTTGGTCAGCGGTGTTCGTGGCGGCACCACGCGAAAATTATTGATCCCGAACGGATCCGTCAGAATGGGATCGGTTAAATCAGCCACCGTGTAGTGCACGAGCGGATCATTCGCCTGCCAGGTCGTGTTGTTCACCATGACTCGTGTGGGCGTAAATGGCACTTCCCAGCGGGTCGTCATGGGAGGTCGATTCGTCGGTTCCAATCCCATGAAAACACGAAAGCCATGGATGGATTTATCCTTGTCATTGACCAAAGCGTTCCAATCCCGCCAAATCGAAGAACCCACCGGCAACATACCAAGAGCGGCGGCAACCTGGTTCGTAATGCCCACGGTCGGCCCGCCTGCTCCGCGCACCAAATTGGTGATCCAGAAGGAGCTTTCATCGACACTTCCCGCTCCCCGGATAAACTGCGAATTGAAGTTGGTCGGACCGAGGAGGCGCTGGTTGAGATTCATCACACTGACCAGGTGGTCGAGATTGACCATATCAACCAATTGCCCGCTGGGCCGGTCGATGAGGATGTA
The DNA here is from genome assembly GCA_040754135.1 of Verrucomicrobiota bacterium. Lineage (GTDB taxonomy): Bacteria > Verrucomicrobiota > Verrucomicrobiia > Limisphaerales > SIBE01 > JBFMDG01. The sequence continues at coordinate 6,285 of JBFMDG010000378.1, read as the reverse complement.
GGTAATGCGATTGGTGACCACGTAAAACAGCTGCGGCACATCAAACCCGGATTCAAAAGTATTGGTCGTCCCGAGCGGCATGAACTGACCGGTTCTGGCTGAGAAAACGGAATTCTGACGAAAAACGTTATTGGTGGCAGCGACCTTGAAGGCCATCACGCCCGAAAGCCGGTTTGTCCAGACATTGGTGACCACGTTGCTCGAAAGAATCCCAAGTTGATACTCGACCAGATTCAATTGTCCGTTTGTGCCCGAACCTACGAGGCGATGCAGGCCGACGCCGTAGTAATTGGTCATTCGCAATTCGAAATCGCGCCGAAAATCCTGCGTGTAGGAATTCCACGCTTCGATGCCGAAAACGTTCGAGATGCCGATGACGTACATCTGATTGGTGCTCCAGGTTGAATCGGGCCTGAAGTTGTTGGTGGACGGCTTGACCACCTCGAGTTTGCGGCTGATCTGGACCGAACTTTGCGACAACACTTCGTTAAAGTTCGGGTATCCCTTCTTTGCGCCGATGATCAAAGGCACACCAAAGACGTTGACCCGCTCCACCTGGTTCGGAGGCGTCTCGGGATAGGAAGGATGCTTCAGTTCATCAAGTGTGACCCAGCGCCGATTCAAGAAATTCGTTCCGTACTCGGGCTCATAGCCGGCGATCACGACATTGGTGGTGGTCTTTCGAAAGACAGGGCGAAACACAGAGGGCAAATTGCTCGAAGTGACAGAACTTAGAGCAACCCGGCTCGACGTGGCGTCCTGCACATTGGCGGACAATTGCAACAAACGATGAACGGTCGATGAATACTCGTTGTTGGTCATCCAATATGGAATTCCGTTCGTTGGCCCAAAATAGATCAGTTGAATGTTCGTGATCGAAAAGTCATCGCGCACCCCAAGCTGCACGGGCACCAGCTGGCCCACATATTGATTGGTCCACAAATCCATCCCTACGTAGAAATTCGTGCTCACCGGAAATCCGTTGAGGTTCCTGGTGATGTTGGTCTGGAGTGTGGCGCGCAACAATCGATCGGCGGCCAAAGTAAAAAACGGGGTCAGATTATTGGTCCAGCCGTCCAACGGCGACCAGGGAAAGAAATTCGTCTGCGCATTCGCATACTCGTTCCGGTAATTGACATTGAGCCGAAGCATCGGCGCCCGCTGATGGTTGGCTAGAAAAACCCAATTCGAATTCGCCGGTCTGGAATCCACACTCAACTGCCCCAGCATGCGGTAAAACGAATACCGATCATAGGATGAAATCGAATTCGTCTGGGCATAGTGCAACCGATTCACAAAGGAAGAGATGTTTGGCACTGCGGCGCGATTGATAGCGCTGGCCCGCGGATTAAACACATCTTGCACATCGAAAAATCCCCCGGGATTGGCACTGCCGGACCAATGGAATGTGACCGGATCAGCCGAAGAAACGGGCATCCCGTTCTGGTCAATTTCGCGATTGATGGAATCCGGAGTCAAACGCAGCGGACCATCAGCGTAACCGTCGATGCCATCGGTCAGCATGGCATTGCCGGCAAGCGGCCCCATTTCGGCGCGCACGGAATTCAACTGGTGGTTCACGCCGTTAAAGTAGCGATGGCGCAAGAGGAAACGCGCGTCATCGAACGCCGGCCCGCTGCTCGGAGTGGTCGGCGAAGTGCGAAACACATAAGTCGCCGGCGGCCAGGCATTGGTATTCAACTCGGTTAGAAAAGCGGCCAGATTGAGTTCCCATGAGCCAACCCCTTCGTTTCGCGTGTATCCATCAATGCCATACCCTTGGGTGTCGAGCCGCTTTGCATTGTTATGCATGAAATTCAGGTCGAGAGATTTTCCTGCGGGCAAGACCAGAAAAGCGTAGCGGCCGCTAAAACGATTGGTTTCAGAGTGGGGTAAATCCGGACGCTGCAACACGCCTATCCACTCCGGATCACCGACAAAATAATTCGTCAGCACAGGCAATGGCGGCCGCGTCGTGGTCGGAATTCCATTCGTATCGAAATAGGTTCCATCCGCTGCGATGACCGGGAAGAAGCCATTGGAGTCGTAACGCCCGTTGCGATTGAAATCGAGGTAAAACCGGAAATCGGTGTTGCCCTGGCTGTCGATCGGAACGAACACCGGCGGACGCGGGTCATACAGCAAGTTCGCCAGATTCTGCCTGAAATCGTCCGTCGGCAGCGGTCGTCCGCCAATCCCCGTATAACCGACGTTTGTGAGGCTGGTGGGATTTGAATCACGGCGGTAACCGAATTTGCTCAGATAATTTGTGGACACCATCAGCTGATAATTCAGCGGATTGGTGGTCGCGAGCACGCGCGCGATGACCTCGCCTTGCGCCCGGGCCAAAGCGGCATCCGCCATTAAGCGCGCATCCGTCAAATCGGCCGTGGCCGTTACGGAAGCTTTTTCGCGCCGGCTGATGGCCAGAAAAACCACAGCCATAAAAGTCACCAGGCCGAGCATGATCAGCGTGATGACCAGAGCGACTCCGCGTTGTGAATTACGATTCATTGCACTGCCGTCCGAATTGGAATCCGCTGCCGGAAAAGATGAATTCTAGCTGCTTGTTCATTGAGGTATTTGCGAACCTGTCCTGGAGGACCGGCGCGCATCGATTTGGCCTGCTCCCAGATTGCAGGTTCAACAATTCCAAGTTCTACTTCCACGTAGGCTGGAAGAGCATTGCTGAGAAAAGCAAAGCTGGTCTCCTGCAATTGCAGCGGAAGATTCCGCACGGATTCCTGGCGCAGAATCACTGTCGCCTCCCTGACATCTCTCACACTGTATGGCGGGCCCCCGCTCACGCCGGCCGCGTCGCTGCGAAAGATTAAAAGCGAGGGCCACGTGTTTGTGGTGTTGAAATTAAGCGGCCGCCCCGCGCCATCAAAAGTCGTCAATCGCAAGTGCACCACCCCATCGATGACACGATGCAAATTGGTCGAAGGCAGCCGGGTCGTCAGATTCGTCAGTTTTTCGTGCAGAAAAGCATTGATGAAAAAGTTGGTTTCAAGGCGGCCGGTGGCGGGGTTGGCGCCGCGCAAATATCGGGAATTCGTCGAGAATCGATAGAGGGTTCCTATGACATCGTCATCCGTCAAAATGCCATTTTTCGGATCACTGACGTCATGGGAATCCATCACTTTATATCCCAGACCGATCCAACGGTTGGTTTCCTTGTTCAAAAAGAAAAACTCCTGAAGGATATTGGTTCGCAAAAATCGTGAGACCGTGGGATCCAAATCGGTTTGCACGAGCGGAACCGCGGGCCCAATCGGCGGATTCGAGGTGCGGTCAATCGGCCCGATGGCGGCGAAGAAATTCGTTTCGTTTTCCAGGTGACTGGCAAGCAAGCCTTCCAGATCTCGCGCGATCATTTCAATCGCAGCCCGTCCGGATTCTTGGACGTCCACTTGAACGATGTTTGCCCGCAACGCCTTTTGCGTCTGATGGAACATTCCATAAAGCGCAAAAATAATGAAGGTCATGATCGTCACCGCCACCAGCAATTCCAGGACTGAAAAAGCGACCAGACTTCGATGCGAACGCGAAATGGAGGGGCGCAATTGCATCAGAAGCTCGTGGTGAAAGTGGACGGCTCGAAGAAGAACCAGGAGACGCCATTGACGTTGTTCGACTGCAACTCCGCGCTCACGAGAGTTCGGAAAGTTTTGCGATTTTTCCCTACAGTCCAATCATTGCCTTTCTCGAACACTGGCCAGCTCAATGTCAGGCGCACATCGTACATGTTGCGCAGGAGATTGGTCGCAATCAGAATGTCGTTAGTCGTGGTCCGCGCCAGGAAATAGGGCGGCATATTCGTAAACGGGACGACTTCGGAACGCAATTGATAGCGAAAGGCAAAGTCCTTATTGAGCTGGCTCTTTTCCACAGCCACGCCGGTAATGGCTTTGACGCGCGCGATGATTGAAACCGGTTCTTGCCAGCGGTTGAGCAGGAACTGGCTTTTGGGTCCGCTCAACAATCCAATGATTTCGGCGCCGTTATTGAGAAAATTCTGATCGGCCGGGTTGTCGGTGTAAACAATGGTCTGCGCCGATCCGGGGAAATCGATTTCGATTCTTTCGACGTAGTTGGTCAGTTCATCGAGCCCTTTGGATCCGCTGCGAATGGCTTCGAGGAAAAACAGGCCATCCTGGTTAATGATCGTTTCCTCGCGATTTTCGCGCTGCACTTTGATACCGGTCGGCATCACGCCGATAATCGCTACCAAGGCGAAGGCAATGATCGCCAGGCAAAGGGCAATTTCCACCATGGTAAATCCATGGATTGGATTTCGACCCGCCACTGGTAACGGAGCGTTGGTCTGCAGATGTGAGGCGTGCGTTTTCATCAATCGAACTCCGGAACCTCCACTTTAGCGCGACCGGTCAGCCAGTTGATTCGGACAAATTGAAATTCCTGGTTCGGAGGAGTGAGCTGCACATCTGCAGGAGCGGTCGTGTACTGGCCGGAGGCGTTTTTCGGATAGAAAATGCTCCCGCGCGCTAACGGAATGATTTCATCGCGCTCCGAAGTAAGTTGCCCTTGTGCGTTGAAGGCAATATAGGGCAAGCGAAACTCAGCAAGCCGCGCGGATCTCGAATTCGGAAATGGCAGTGCGCCTTCGTAAGCAAAGGGACGCAGGTATTCGTTGATGCCGAGCCGCACCAGTTCCGAAGGCGGGGCATTGGTGAATTTGTATGGAGCGATCAACATCCCTTCCGGAAGCGCCTTCCATTCGGTGATGTAATGTGGCGTCGCCTGACCCGGCTGATCTCCGACAGTGCGAGATGCGAGCAAGGCATAGCTGGTGTACTGGCCGCTCACCAAATTGGTGATGTAACGGCGTTCCTTCGGGTTCGATTCCAGGGCTAACCGCTGAAAGATCGAAGGCGGAATAAAGACCACGTAAACGGTCGTTCTCTCGTTCAAGGCCTTCAACCGGGCAAAGGCGAGATCGTCCAGAAGTTGACGATTGGCCGCAGCCAGCAGGTTCGATTGCGTGATTCCTTTGATGGCTGGAATGCTGATCGAAGCAAGAATCGCAATCACTCCAATCACGATGAGCAATTCGAGCAGGGTAAATGCGCGACGCCCCTGCTTTGCGCTGCTGGGTGATCTCGATGGATTCCGCCAGATCATTGAAGACTCACTTCCAACTCAAAATGTTGTCCTTATTAACGCCAGCATTGGCCTTTACCATTGGCGATGCTGATCCATCTGGACCCGCTGACCAAACCATGACTTGGGTCCGGTATTCGAAAGTATTCGCTTGGTCAGTTGCTTTGAACAGGCCATTAAAGCCCTTCTTTCCAGTGGCATCAGCAGCTGAAACGATGTCATTCCGATAAACGGAATCCCGGCATTGACCATCGTAATTCAAGTCGATGGTAATAAAAAAAGGATTGCCCCAGGGATCACGGTAAACCCCGTCCTCTCCCACTCCTCCTGGCCGAAATCCTTCTACCTCCTTGGCGTCTGAAAATGAAATCTTTTGCGGATTCAGCGAGTGACCAACATTTACGGTGTTCACCCCATTCCGAAACTGGGTGATGTCTTTGAGGATGGCCATCACTTCAGAGTTCCAGTGCTGATCGTTTTCGATCGTGTCGATGACCACCCCAGCCTTGTTTTTAGTCACGCCGCCGTAAGTGAAATCCGGATTTTGATCGTTCACGAGTTTTCTGACTTCCTGTGAGGCCGGGAAACGGCTGTAGGTCGAATAATAAGAGTTAATCGCTCCCACGAGATGGTTAATCTCCGTTTGAGCCTGAGCGACCTTGGCGCGTTGTTTGGCTTTGCTGATCGCCGGCAAGAGCATGCCTGCAAGCACGCCAATAATGGCGATTACCACCAAAAGCTCAATGAGCGTGAAGCCGCGAGCTCCCGGCGAACAAGTCGGTTTATTCATAAAATTCCTTTTGCGATTGGTTGGGTTTTTGAGATGCAAAGTCCATGGCTCGGGTTGAAGGGACGTCCTGACCGCAGCTGCATCTGCGCGAGGCTGTGGGGACTGGCGTCGGCACGACGTGAATGCGCGCCCGCCAGCTTTCGACGAACCAGCGAACCGGCAAAAATGAACTCAGCGGTTTGTTTTGCAATATCATAGTTATCTAGCCGAGCCGATCACTTCCGGATTTTTCTCCCAATTGCTGAATCGGATGACATTTTTTCCGATCACGACCTCAGCCCAGAGGTCGTATGAATTCAAATTGTTCCGGTTTGTGGAGGAAGAATCGTAAAGCCAGGGATTGGCGACACTGCCATCGGTGGCGGTGAAAG
>JBFMDG010000377.1:0-7232 GCA_040754135.1 Verrucomicrobiota bacterium | reverse complement strand
GCCACTTGCAGCGCAAAGTAATCTTTGTGGCCCAGTTCCCGCGCCACGCCGTTGCGGAGGGCCTGCAATCGAATCAATCCCGGCTTCAAAGCGGGACCCGATTGTTTGGAAGATTCCCACACCGCCTGCCGCTGGAGGAGGTTGCGATTGGTTTGCAAAAAGTTGTCGATTTCATTCACCGTGATCGGCTTTCCCTCGAGTTTGAAGGTGAATGCATTCAGGATCGACGCTTGTTGGGTCTCCGCGGCGATCCGATCTGCCACCAATTTTGGATTGGTCATCGGGCCTTCCGCGGCATTGAGCAGAGCGCGTTCGAGCTGGCGCACGGTGACCGCTTCGAGTTGATGGCGGTGCTCGAGCAGGGCTTGCGCTTCCCGAATCAAGGCCGGATTGCCATTGAATGCCGCCCTTGCTTTTCCGGCGGTTTCAGCGGCGGCATCGTGCGCGGGCGATACGTCCGTGGCGGCGGCCCATTGCGCTTCGCTTTCCACGCGATAGAGCGCCTGATAGCCCGCATTGACCAATGCCAGGAATTGATCGGCGCGCTCTTGCACTGAGGCAGCCGCTGCCACCGGTTCTGATCGGAGCAGCAGCAGGCACGACCACAGAAAGAGGGCCGCCATTTGGGAAAAACATTTCATGCGCGCAAAGTAGTCGCGCTCTCGAACCAAAACAATTCGAAAGCTGGTCAGCGCGGCGGGGAGAGCGATAAAGTGCGCCAACGAAAGGCTCGTGCCGCCTTGATCGCGCCTATGAAAAATCATTTGTCCCGATTTGCTCGCATTTACAAAACGACCGCGCTGGTGGCGTTCAACACGTTTGTGCTTTTCGTGCTGGTCAACGTTTTGATCGCAGGATTGTGGGGTTTGCAACGCACTCTCTTTGGCCGCGGCGGATTGCGCCAGGTGGAAAGGAAATACGGACGGCAAGCGGTCCTCGATGCTTACGAAAACAAAAAGCCCGAGGAGATTCGAAAATTGTTGGATGAAACCTGGTCGAGGCGTCTCGCTTTTGAGCCATACACGCATTTCAAAGAAGGCCCATTCCAGGGCGAGTTTGTGCGAGTGCACGAAAGTGGTTTTCGCCTTACCACAAATCCGGGACCTTGGCCGCCGGCGACCGATGCGCCTGCCGTCTTTTTATTCGGTGGATCGACGACTTTCGGTTATGGGGTTGCGGACGGCGAGACGTTGGGCACCGCCTTGCAGGCATTGCTATCGAAAAAGGCGGGACAACCGGTCTGGGTTTATAATTTTGGACGCGGGTTTTATTTCTCGACGCAAGAAAGGATTTTGTTCGAGCAACTTCTCGCGAGTGATGTTGTCCCGCGGGTGGCGATTTTTGTGGACGGGTTGAATGAGTTTTTCGTGCAAGGCGCCGGGCCGCATTTTGCAGCGGAGATGAGCAGGGAATTTCGCGCGCATTGGTCCACACGGTTGAGCCGGACAATGCAGGCACTGCCAGCGTTCAGCGCGCTTGCGGCGATGAAGCGCCGTGGCGGGCCGGCTGAACTGGATGCCTCGGTCGAGTTCGAATCTGTCTGCCGCCGCTATCTGCGCAATCAGCAATTGATCCAGGCAGCGGCGAAGGCGTTCGAGGTGAAAACGCTTTTCGTTTGGCAGCCGATTCCATTTTACCGGTACGATTCGCGTTTCCATTTATTCAAAAGCAGCGAGGCCGAGCATTTCCGGGCAGGTCCAGGCTACGAGTATTTCGCCTCGTTCATCAAAACCAATGCGCCGAGCGCCCCATTGGTGTGGTGCGCCGACATGCAGGGAAATCTGGAAGAACCCCTTTACATCGATGCGGTGCATTACTCTCCCAAAATGAATCGACTTCTGGCCGAACAGATCGCGGCCAATGTGGATTCATCCTGGTTTGAAAGAACGCCTCGGAAGTGAATTAGACATCGCGGCTCACGAATGCTTCCCGCCGCGTGATCGAGTGCTCTCGCGCGAAAATGATCTGGTCGGAAATTACCCGTGTCGAGAATCAGGGAAGGGCCTGATGGAAAAATCTCCCGCACCCTTTAATCTCCGCTCGTTCCGGACAACGTATGAATACGATCAACGAGCCAAAGGTGCAGGATATGGGATCTTCGAGCATGGATGACGTGCCGATATTGCTCGCGGAAGATAATCCGGACGATGTGGCCATTTTGAAGCGCGCGTTTCGCAAAGCCGGCTTGAAAAACCCGATCACCGTTGCCAAAAACGGCGAGGCCGCCATCGAACTGTTGAAGGAAGGCGCCGGTCTGCCGCTGTTTGTATTTCTCGATTTGCAAATGCCCCGGTTTTCCGGGTTCGAAGTGCTCCAGTGGATTCGCCAGCAACCTGGACTGAGGCGCCTTCCGATCGTGGTGTGGACCCACTCCGAAGAGAAATCCGACATCAACCGCGCATTTCACCTTGGCGCCAATGCTTATTGGGTCAAACCGTCCAGCTTTCATGGGCTCGTAAAAATCCTCGAACTGATCAAGCGCGTGATTTCGCGCATCGACCAAACGCTGGATTCGCCGCTGGCCCAACCGGCGGCCTGAAGTGGCGCTTCGGCCGATTCGCCTGCGACAAATCAGTTTCTCCGCGTCTTTCCCTTGCAGTTTTTCCTTCCTACAGGCATTTCCTGAATTGCTTTGACTTCGCAACGGATTGAAAAAACACTCGCCCGAGTTCCCGTCCGGCATCGCGGAGGCCGAGGCCATGCTGTCGATCCGATGCGAACGAAACAACATGATCCATTTGAAACTCGACGGCGTCTGGGCAGCGGTTTGGACCCCAGTGGACGGGAATGGCGAATTGCGGGAATCGGCACTCGAAAAGAATCTTTCGTTCACTCTTTCTCATGGCGTCAATGGCCTCATGGTTTTGGGCAGCACCGGAGAATTCCCGCACTTAAGCCTTTCTCTCCGCCAACGCGTCATGGAAAAAGTCGTGGCTCTGGCGCAAGGGAAACCAGTCATTGCGAATGTGTCGGATATTCGTCCGCGCGACGCGATCGCGCTCGGGAAATTTGCCAAACAGCTTGGAGCCGCCGCCATCTCCTTGCTGCCGCCGTATTTTTTTCCACTCTCGCAGGACGATCTGCTCGAGTTCTTCGTTCGCGTGGGAGAGGCCTCCGAACTGCCGGTGGTGCTCTACAATTTTCCGGAGCGTACCGGGCATGTCATCGAACTCGATACCCTCTCCCGTGCGGCCGACGAATTGCCTCTGGCCGGCATCAAGCATAGCGGCGCTGATTTCGATTACCTCCGGCCGCTGGTCGAACTCGGCCGCTCCAAAGGATTCTCCGTCCTGACCGGCAATGAAATCCGATTGCGCGATGCGTTATGTCTCGGGGCGGTCGGTTGTGTGAGCGGGCTGGCCAATGTGGTGCCCGACCTCATCGTGCCGGTCTTTCGGGCTGGACAGGTTGAACTGACGCAAACGGTTTTGCTTTGCATGGAGCGGCTGCGTTCAATGGGACAGCACATCGACGGTTTGACATTCCCGTTGAATGTGGCCGCCGCCATGGAAGCTCGAGGGCTCGATCCGGGCGCGCCGAAAGCGCTCGTTTCTCGCGCGACCCAACAGCGTTATCAGGATCTTGTGCAGGCGTTGCGGCAGGCATTTCGTGAATGGAATCTCCGCCCGTAAATGCCGCTCGGCCGGGGACCACGAGCCTGGCCCGTTACAAAGGGTGGGTGGCAATGCTCTGGTTCGTTTGCTTTTTCAATTGAGTTACTTCATCGCCTCGAGCGGAGTGATTTACCTGACCGGCGGCATCGCCTGGGTGATCGTGGTGCTCATGTTTGACAGGTGCGACGTTGTCGAAAAGGGGAGTGAACTGTAACCATGTTTACCGACCGGTTGCCTGTTGTCATGAAACCGGCCATTTGCTAAATAAATAAGTTCGTTGGACCAGAGCCCGATGTGATTTTATGAAACCTTCAGAATTCCTGAGACTCGACGCGAGATCCGAAACTGGCAGCCTGCGCATCCGATGGGCGGTGGCCGGATTCACGTTGATAGAACTTTTGGTGGTCATTGCGATCATCGCCATTCTCGCCGGAATGCTGTTGCCCGCGCTGGGGAAATCGAAGACGAAAGCGCAAGGGATCAAATGCATGAGCAATTTGAAACAGCTGCAGATCGCCTGGAACATGTATCCCGATGACAACAATGACCGGATTACGGCGCCGGGGAACAATCGCGCTGAACCCTACGCATGGGTGGGCGGTTGGCTTGACTTCGTCGGGAGCAACACGGATAACACGAATTGGGCGCTGCTGAAGGATGTGCGCATGTCCAAATTCGCCGCTTACGTTCAGAATCATGAAGTGTATCTCTGCCCGGCGGACCACAGCGCTGTCAAAATTGGCGGGCGCTTGATTCCTCGAGTGCGCAGCATGGGCATGAGCCAGGCATTGGGTGGACCGGGCGGCTGGCTGGCGCCTCCCGGCTACGATGAAAATCAAAAGCGTTACCGCACTTACTACAAAACCGCGGATATTGTCGATCCCTCGCCCGCCAAACTTTACGTCCTGCTGGACGAACATCCGGACAGCATCAATGCCGGAGGATTTGCCAATCAAATGGTTGAGAGCATCGGGTCCGCGCGCATCATTGATTTCCCGGCCAGTTATCACAATGGCGCGGCGGGCATCTCGTTTGCCGATGGCCATGCGGAAATCCGAAAGTGGATTGATAAGCGCACAAAGCCGCCGGTCCGGTACAACAACAACTTGCAGTTGAATGTCGCTTCTCCCAACAACATGGACATGGTATGGCTGTCGGAGCGCACCTCAAGCCGGCGCTGAAACGCAACGAAAACCATCTCTCCCTCGTCGATCGCCCTTTGCGTACGGCCAGTTCTACAGCGGTTATTCGACCTCCCATCGCTGCCGTGAAAATCGCGTGGGGAATTTCCAGTCGCTAACATTCCCCTGCCCGGCCCGCCGCAACTCGAGTCATTGCATGGGTTTTTCCTTTGCTCCTCAGGAGAGCAATTTCTGACAGGCCGTCTTGAGCCGGTTTAATTGTCGCGCCGACTTGGCTTCAATGTAGCAACGGATCAGCGGCTCGGTTCCACTGGCGCGGAACGCCACCCATTCCCGGTTTGGCAGAAGAAATTTATACCCGTCTGTGGTGATGAATTTCTCGACTTTGAACGGCCCGATCGCGTCGAGACCGCCCGCGAGCTTTTGCAGCAAGGCCTCTTTCTTTTCCGGCGGGATGGCGACATTGATGCGTTCGGTGTGAAACTCGCCCGTCTGCGACTCGATAGTTTTGAGAATTTGTCCAAGGGATTTTCGTTCCGTGGCCACCAATTCCGCCATGAGCAAGCAGGCGAGGATTCCGTCCTTTTCAGGCACATGGCCTTTGACGCTGAGCCCGCCGGATTCTTCGCCCCCGACAATGATCGGTTCGCTTTCCATGAGGGCGCCGATGTATTTGAAGCCGACGGGTGTCTCGTGAACTTCCACGCCCAGCATTTCCGCCACGGCATCGACTTGGTGGCTGGTTGGAACGGTGCGGACGACGGCTCCCGTCCAGCCGCGATTCTTTTTCAAATGATATAACGCAAGCGCCAGGATTTGATTGGGCGTCAGCCAGGTTCCGTCCTTATCGACAATCCCAAAACGATCCGCATCACCGTCGAGCCCAAGTCCCAGTTGGGCTTTGCCGCCGAGAATGGCTGAACGCACTTCAGCCATGCCTTCCGAGTTGGGTTCGGGATGATGACCGCCAAACAACGGGTTTGGCTGGTTGTGGAAAACGATCAATCGGGCCCCCGCTTCTGACAGGAGCGTGTCGAGATAACCGCGGCCAGTGCCATACATCAGCTCGATGGCAAGTTTCAACCGGGCCTTGCGAATCGCGTCGAAATCAATCAGGCGCCGGATTTGCCGAAAGTATTCCGGCTGGGGATCGATCGTTTTGCAGGAATAAGTGCCAATGACCGCAGTGGGCATGGACCAGTTTTGTTTCAGCAACCTCGCCGCAATTGTTTCAATTTGCCGGGTGATCTCGGGCGGCGCCGCAGCCCCGTTGAACGGAGAGAATTTCAAGCCTTGATATTCCGCGGGATTATGGCTGGCGGTCATATTGATGCCGCCGATGGCTTTTCGCACGCGAATGGTATGCGCAATCACGGGCGTGGGCGCATCCCGTTCGCAAAGCAACGGAGTGAGGCCGTTGTTTGAAAGCACTTCCGCCGCAGCCAGCGTGAATTCGCGTCCGAGAAATCGCGTGTCATGGCCGAGGATCACCACGGGTTTGCGGCCATGGATGGGGGATTCCGGATTGGCCAATTCCCGCAGGAGATATTCCGCAATGGCCTGGGAAGCGATCCGAACATTCGCGAACGTGAAATCGCGGGCGATAATTCCGCGCCAGCCGGAGGTGCCGAATTTGATCATGCGTGGTGAATCAAGGAGTTGATGGTTTCAAGAATTTCAAAAGGCATCCGCCAGCCATTGAAACGGAAATGATGGGTCGGTAGGTGTTCCATTCGCGGTGCATGTCCGCGCATGGTCACGACTTCCAGTCGAACGCGTGCTTTTTAATGGCGTAGATGTACCCGACGAAAAGGATCCCGAGGAACGAAATCATCGAGCCAAAAATCAAGCCGGCGTTGTCACGCAGCATGTCTTTGTAAACCACCGCCCATGGGTAAAGAAAGACCACTTCGATATCGAAAAGGATGAACAACATCGCCACCAGGTAGAACTTGACTGAAAGGCGGGTGCTGCCTTCTCCCACCGGGACCATGCCGCATTCATAGGGAGTATCTTTGACACGGTCGCGCCGGCCTGCTTTGCCGAGCAGGACAGAAAAGACCAGAGTGCTTGCGGCAAATCCGATGGCCACCAGCCCCAGGAGGAGCACTGGAACATATTGCGACAGTTGATCCATGCGGAAAGTTAAGAACGCGACCGAGGCTTTGGCAAGTCCGAAAGGCCAAAACGGCCGAAACAGGGGGTGAGACATTCAATGCTACGCGAACCCCATTCCGTAGCAGCCTGACGTGAGTCGGCTCTAACCTTTTCTGCGCGCATGCCAATCAATCGCCTTTCGCATTCCCACGCGACCAAGAGCGCTGGCCGTCATGCAATCTGGCAAGCGCGTCGCCGATTTGCCAAAGGAGCCTCGACCAGAAACAAGTGATCGAACTCACATTCGATCCTACGCGAACCCCATTCCGTAGCAGCCTGACGTGAGTCGGCTCTAACCATTTCCGCGCGCATGCCAACC
>JBFMDG010000376.1:0-7242 GCA_040754135.1 Verrucomicrobiota bacterium | reverse complement strand
ATGGAAAATGGGCCGGTTCCCTGAAATCTCTTTGGGCGCTCGCCTGAGTCATGCATCGGAAAGTGACGCGAGACAGGTCTCCCACCAACCATCACCTCGTTCACCGGCGCCAAACTGCGCAAACGCACTTGGCCTCGATCGGTATCGATGGCACTCTGTCGCCGCATGGTGCTGCAGCCACCCGACCTGACCTCCTTATGCCGCGCGCTCGCCGATGCGAATGCGCGCCGTGAGAAAATCTCGCGCATCGATCTGCGCGCGTTTCGGCGCGTGCTCGAGCATCATCCCGAAGACATGACCGTCACGGTTGAAACGGGGTTGACCCTCTCCGAGTTGCAGGAATCGCTCGCTCGGCATCGTCAATGGCTTCCGTTGGATCCACCTGGTGCGGATTGCCTCACCATTGCCGACCTGATCCTGTACAATGCCAGCGGGCCGCGCCGATGCGGTTACGGTCCGATTCGGGATTACGTGCTCGGTCTGCGCGCCGTTTTGGCGGATGGCCGCCTCGTTTATTCCGGCGGCAAAGTGGTGAAGAACGTCGCCGGTTACGATCTGGCGAAACTCTTCATCGGCAGTCGCGGCACCTTGGGCCCGGTCGTGGAGGTGACGTTGAAATTACGGCCGCTGCCGGAGATGGAAGAATTCCTTTCGACGAGATTTGCCAATCTCGACGCCGCCGCAGTCTTTCTGGATTGGCTTGAAACGACGGCGCTTTCACCGGTGGTTCTCGATTTGCACAATGTGTTTGGCCCGCCGAATCCTTCGCCGATCGAATGTGAACTGGTCCTTGGATTTGCGGGGACGCGCGAGGAAGTCGCATGGCAAATCGAGGAAATCCGCGCGCTCGGTTCGCTTGCGAAATGCCCACTTGATCACGAGCGCCGATTCTGGGAGTCACCGCCCACGCCTTATCGCGTGTCGGTGTTGCCCTCGGATCTCATTGGCACATTGCGAAATCTCGGTCCGGTTTCGTTTGTCGCCCGAGTGGCGAACGGACTCATCTTTTACCGCGGCGGTCCTGAACCGCAGAAAAAATCCACGCCACACCCTCTGCATAGCCGCATCAAAGACGCTTTCGATCCGAACCATATTTTTCCCGCGCCGTTGTGAACCGAACCGTTGCATCTCCGACCCGCTTTCTCGACGAAACAAAATCCCTGGCCTGTATTCATTGCGGGCTTTGCCTGAGCGCGTGCCCCACTTATCTGGAAACGGGAAACGAAAACGATTCCCCGCGCGGCCGGATTTACATCATGCGCGCTTTGCAGGAAGGCCGCCTCGCCATGGGAAACGACGCGGTGCGGCATATTGATCTTTGTCTTGGGTGCCGCGCTTGTGAAGCTGCCTGCCCGAGCGGAGTGCAATATGGCGTTCTCCTTGAAAGCACGCGGGAGCATGTCGAGAAGAAGTTCGCGCGCGGAGCGTTTCAGACATTTTTGCGGCGCATTCTCATTGAAAAAATCTTCCCCTTTCCAAACCGCCTCAAATGGGCGCTGCTCCCGGCGCAATGGGTGAAGGCACTTCGCTTGGAATGGCTGTTGCCGCGATTCGCCCGTGAAGGCGTGGCGTTGATTCCGAACCGAACACAGGCCATCGAACTGCCGGAGGTGATCACAACAACCATTACGCCAGGCCGTGGACGCGTCGGATTCATCAGCGGCTGCGTCATGAGTGTGTTGTTTGGCGAAACGAATGCGAGTTCGGTGAGCCTTTTGAATCGGGCGGGATTCGATGTGTGCGTGCCGCGTTTGCAAGGATGTTGCGGTGCCCTCTATGCGCATGGCGGAAACCTCGAACTGGCGCGCGCCTGCGCCAGGAGGAATATCGAGGCGTTCGAGCAACTCGGTCTCGATGCCATTGTCATCAATGCCGCGGGTTGCGGATCGACTTTGAAGGAGTACGGCCATTTGCTGCAGGACGATGCGGCGTGGGCCAAACGCGCGGAAGCATTCAGCCGCAAGGTAAAAGATCTAACCGAGTTCCTCGTCAACTCCGGGTGGAATTCCCAGTTAAACGATCGTTCAGCCGCGCGGCTTCCGGCGGGCAAAGTGACTTACCACGACGCCTGTCATTTGGCCCATCCGCAGCGGATTACGAAGCCGCCGCGCGACCTGGTTCGAGCGGTCGCGGGCGATCGCTACATCGAATTGCCGGAATCGGATGTCTGCTGCGGCAGCGCCGGCAGTTATAACCTGACCGAACCGGAAATGGCCGAGCGTTTGCAGCAACGCAAAATCAAAAACATTCTCGCTACCGGCGCCGAGATCGTCGTCACCACCAATCCAGGTTGCATCCTGCAAATTCGGTCCGGTCTGGAAAAAGCGGGCGCCCCTCACGTCAAAGTTTTCCATATCGCCGACTTCTTAAACGCCACTGCGCCGGAACATCGGAAATAACCAGACGCTGACCGCAGTCACCCGGCAAACACAGCGCAAAATGGCCGGCGCATGGCCTGCGTTGCCGAAAAGACTGCCGTCGAGCCTTCCAAGGCGCCCGGGAACTCGCCCAGCGCGCCCGGGATGTCATCCAGCGTGCCCGAGTGGTCATCCAGCGTGCCCGGGAACTCGTCCAGCGCGCCCGGGAACTCATCCAGCGTGCCCGGGATGTCGTCCAGCGTGCCCGGGATGTCGTCCAGCGTGCCCGGGTGGTCGTCCAGCGTGCCCGGGTGGTCGTCCAGCGTGCCCGGGTGGTCGTCCAGCGCGCCCGGGATGTCGTCCAGCGCGCCCGGGAACTCATCCAGCACGCCCGGGAACTCATCCAGCGTGCCAGGGAAATGGTCCCGGGAGCTTAAAACAGCTCGAATTTCACGATTATTGCCATCGGGTGAGGCCAAGAAGCGCCGCAAGAGCTTGAAAACCCGCAACTTACCGCGAACGAGGCCCTTTTTGCCGGTTTTGCGGTTCCACAAGCTGAATCGCCCATTACCCTTTGGGGAGGACCGGTCGCCAATTTGACGCCCTATCGCCCAATTTGTGGGCTCCTAATGCAGCCGAAGGAATTTGTGCAACCGGCCGAACTGGCTCCATTCGGTGACGATCAGGTTGCCATCGCGATCGATCGAGGCGCCATGAGGTGAATTGCAGATGCCCTCTTTCCATTGGTCGGGCGGCAGGCCAAAATTGGCGCGATGTTTTTCGATCGGATTGTCGCCGAGTTGCGCGGCAATGCTCCCATCCTTGTCGAGCAAGGTGACGCGCCCCTGCAATTCCGGCACGACCGCGTAATCACCTCGAATATGAACAGCCGCCGGCATGCGCAGATCCTTTTGCAGCACCTTGACGAACTGGCCATCGAGATCCCAATGCTCGACGCGATTGTTATTGCGATTGCAGACAAACAACAGCGGTTTGCCCTGGCGCATATCGAGTCCGATGCCGTGGCAGGTTGTGAATTTTCCTTCTTCTTTTCCGGGACCGCCAAACGCTTTCACAAAGCGCCGCTCCTTGTCGAATTTCAAAACAAAATTTGAGCCATAGCCATCGGCAACAAAAATGGAACCGTCCGGCGCAACAGTGACGGCGCAAGGCCTGAATCCCTTCTCGTTCTCAAACAGACCGGACTCTTTGGGGTATTCGAGCGTCCAGGCCACCTGACCATCGAGTCCGAGCTTGACGACCTGATGATCGGACGGACGCGCCGCATAAATGTATTCCGTGCCGTTTTCATCGCGGATTTCCAGCGCATGAATGCGGGTCGGTCCGAAAGAACGCTCGAACTTGCCGCCGGATGAAAAAACCACAATGCCCCGGGCGGTATCGGTAGTGACATAAAAGCGGCCCGCCCGATCGATGACAACGCCGCCGTGGCATGGGCCGAGCGGCACGTGATCAGGTTGTGTTTCAAAAAAATCCGGCACGACCTTGAACTTCACCTCGGCAGCAGGCGTAGCGAGCAAGAAGGCGCCGCTGATCACGAGAGCAAACATCCCTAACCGAATCCGATTTAGAATCGTGGCCTCAAACAAAAGAGAATGGGAAAAGGAATGCATGGCTTTATTGGAGCGGATCATGGAAGGAACAATCCTCAAAAACAAGCAATAGCTGGCGGCATCGAGAAACAGAGTCTCCACGAGCATAGCGACGTTGATTGAATCCGAGGGAAGCCGCGACTCGAGAGCTGAGATTGCATCGAACGCTGATTTGGCTGAGCGCCGACCGCGGCTTGCTGTTTTGCGGTGGGTTGGGTTTACTGAAGGCATGATGAAACTTGCGCTATGCCTCGGTTGCGCTCTGGTCCTTTTGCCGGAAGTGCGCGGAGCAGCCACCGGTCCGGGCGTAACATCTGGATTGAACTCCGAAGCCGAACGTTGGCGCACGGAAAGGCGTTTGATCGACCTCCACCAGCACATCAATTACAGACCCGATCATCTCGCGCGCAACATCCGAATCATGGATGCCGTCGGCATCGGCATCGGTGTGAACTTGAGCGGCGGCTATGTCACGCGCAAAGGCGATGGTCCGTCCGATTTTCAGAGGAACAAAGAGCTGGCCGATCGTTTGCATCCCGGGCGTTTCGTTCACTACATGAATCTGGATTACGCAGGCTGGGATGAAGCGGATTTCTCCGAACGGGCCGCTCGCCAGATTGAGGAAGGCCATCGCCTCGGAGCAGCCGGCCTCAAGGAATACAAACGGCTCGGCCTCTACTTGCGCAACAAAGCGGGCGAACTCATCCGCATCGATGATGCAAAGCTCGATCCCGTTTGGGCCAAATGCGGCGAGCTCGGTATGCCCGTCTCGATCCATGTCGGCGATCCACGCGCGTTCTGGCTTCCGTTCGACGAAGGCAACGAAAGGTGGAAAGAGCTGAAGGATCATCGCAATTGGTGGTTCGGCGACACCAACCGGTTTCCGCCGCGGATGGCGTTGCTGGAAGCGCTGAATCGGGTCATCGCGCGGCATCCCAAGACGACATTTGTTTGCCTTCATTTCGCGAACAACGCCGAGGATTTGGATTGGGTGGAACGCGCGCTGGACCGTTACCCGAACATGAATGCGGATCTGGCGGCGCGCATTCCGGAGATTGGCCGTCATGATCCTGAAAAAGTGCGCCGCCTTTTCATCAAGCATCAGGACCGGATTTTCTTCGCCACCGACTTCCAGGTTTACGATCGGCTCACGCTCGGTTCCGGAGGGAGCGGACCTCCGCCCACGGACGAAGATGCGATCGAGTTTTTCCGGAAGCACTGGCGCTGGCTGGAAACGAACGACCGCAATTTTCCGCACATGACGCCGATCCAGGGCGATTGGACCATCAGCGGCATCGGCCTGCCCGCATCCGTGCTGCGCAAAATCTACTTTGATAACGCGCGCAGGATACTGGCGCGCTCCATGCCATTGCCGGTCATGAAAGCCTCGAGAGTTGAAGCCGATTTCGCTGTAGATGGAACGCTGAAGCACGCCGCCTGGAACAAAGCCACTCCGGTCTCGATCGAGTATCAATCTCGCACCAGTGAATCGCGCCCGAGCATTGCGACGCGCGTGCTGGCCTTGTGGTCGGATCAATTTCTTTATCTCGGTTACGAGGCCCCTTACACCGAGCTCACGGTTTTCGAGCCGCCATTCATGGATAAAGAACGGCTCGGCCTTTGGGATAAAGACGTGGTGGAAGCATTCATTGCCAGCAACCCGGAAAATCTTCGGCATTACACTGAGTATGAAGTGGCGCCGACAGGTGAGAAGCTGGATTTGATTTTGAAATTGCCCGACAAGGATTTTGAGTGGAGCAGCCAGTTTGAGACGCCGGTGCATGTGGACGCCAAACAGAAGGTGTGGACGACGGTGATGAAAATTCCGATGAAAGCGTTGACTGACGTTCCGCCCAAAAAAGGTGCGCGCTGGCGAATGAATCTTTTTCGGTGCGACAAGGCGCACAATGCGTATTTGGCGTGGAGCCCGACCTTGCAGGGGAGTTTCCATGTGCCGGAAAAATTTGGCTGGCTCGAGTTTGAATGACCGATGCGCCAGCATCTGGATGGACATTCGTACGATCGCGTAGCGGGGAAGGCTGCGAAAGTGCCGTGCAGTAAGTTGCTTGAAGTTCCTTGGTGCCCAAACCGCTTTGAAAATTCCGAGGCGCGAATCGTCGGTGTCAGGCAGTTGAATTGGACAAATTCACAGCGCGCGCTCGAGCACTTCGCGCAGTTCATCGTCCGTAAGTGAAATGGGATTGCCTTTCATGCTGCTGGCTTGTTTGCCCCTTTCAATCAACATCGGAAAGTCGTTTGCGGTGAGCCCAAACGCACTGAGCGATGGAATCCTCAAATCCGCACACAGTTCGCGGAGCCAGTCCACCGCCTGATAATCATACGCATCGGGTTGGCCCGTGAGTATTCGCGCCACTCTTTGGAAACGGTGCAGAGATTCGCTGTTTGGGGCTCGTTGGCGCAACGCGCGAATGTTGAGCTTTACAACATGGGGAAGCAGCGCGGCACAAATGGCGCCGTGGGGCGCGTTAAACATGCCGCCGATGGGCGCGGCAAAACCATGCACGGCTCCGAGCGCGGCATTCGCCAAAGCCAAACCTCCGAAAAGACTCGCCATTGCCATGTCCTGGCGCGCCACCGGATCATGGCCAACGCGGAAAGCCGGCCGCAGCGAACGCGCGACGCGCGCCATCCCATCGAGGCAGAGCGCATCGGTCATTGGGTTGGATCGCACGGAAACATACGGCTCGATCAATTGCGTGAGCGCGTCGAGTCCGGTGGTGGCGGTCAATGCCGGCGGCAAATCATAAGTTACCTCCGGATCCACCAGAGCAATGCGCGGCAGCATGAATGGACTGCGCAAGCTCGCTTTGACGCGATGTTCCGGCGAAGCCAGAACGGCATTACGAGTCACCTCCGCACCTGTGCCGGCCGTGGTTGGAATAGCGACAACAGGAATCGAAGGTTGCGAAAGGGCGAGCCCTTTGCCAATGACTTCGAGGTAATCGAGCGCCGAGCCGCCATTGGTCACCAGTACACCGATGGCTTTGGCGGCGTCGAGCGCGCTGCCTCCGCCGAAACCAATCACGAATTCTGCCGATTCGCGGCGCGCCCGCTCGGCGCCCTCTTCAACCGCGCCGATGGTTGGTTCGCCGCAAACGGGAAATGACGTGGATGCAATACCGTTTTGGCTGAGGATTTTGATGAGTGGTTCCGCGCGCGCCGGATTGCGGCCGGTCACAACAAAAGCCCGCCGCCCAAAAGGGGTGACCAGCGAACCGATTTGTTGGAATGCACCCGTCCCGAAAACAATG
>JBFMDG010000375.1:0-7262 GCA_040754135.1 Verrucomicrobiota bacterium | reverse complement strand
CGGGCGAATACTCGGTTCGCGTCTCAAATGCGGTGGACACCGTCTTCAGCGACAAAGCAGTGCTGACGGTGACCGAGCCACCGCCCCCTGCCATTACGAAGATTTCACATTTACACACCCTCCTTGATCCGGACAATTTTCTGCCGACAGATACTGCGACGATTTTCACCAGCGAGGGCATTGTCACGACGCACATCAATTTGACTGGAACAGCGGACGCGCTTTTCTATTTTCAGGACGACACGGGCGGCATCGCGGTGTTTGTGGCGGGGGGCGCCGGCGTGGTTCCGCCGGCAGGAGCTAAAGTGCGCGTCACAGCCCCTCTCACTCACTTCAATGGGCTGCTGGAATTCCGTGTCACGGCCAGCAATTCGGACCACAAGGTCGTTACATTAAGCACAGGGAATCCGTTACCGGAACCATTGACGCTCGATTTAGGCGCATTCGCGGCCCCGGACCCAACCGCCATCGAACCGATCGAGGGGCGACTTGTCCAGGCGGTGAACGTGACGCTCGACACCAGCACGCCGAATTTTCGAACGGGAGGTGAAAACGTAACGATCACTGACGAGTCCGGGAATCCGTTTACACTGCGAGTTGATGCTCGAACGGACATCGGCGGCCAGGTGAAACCCACCGGGCCAGTGACAATCATTGGCGTCTTAGCGCAATTTGACACCAGTAATCCGCGCACAACCGGTTACCAGATCATTCCTTCGCGCTTTGCCGATATCCTCAGCTCCACCAAAGCCCCGCTCATTCGTTTCACGAATACTTTGGAACGCTTGATTCGTCCGGGCGATCAAGTCGTGAACACGTTTGTTGAGCATGCCTTGCATCCCGGCGAAAAGCTCACCATGGAAGTGGCCATTACCGATTCGGAAAATCGGGTCGTGACCATCACTGCCGATTCCAGCAACCTCCCCGCATCGGCGCGCTGGACATTGGGGGCAACAACCGGTACGAGCCTGAGTGCCACCTTCACGTTTGAACCAACCGCCAATGACGCCGGAAAAAATGTGGTCGTGACGCTTGAAGCGCGCAACGACGCGGCTGTTAACACCGCCACCTGGACGATTTATGTGCCCACCGCCATCGAGAGTAACGTCATCTTGAGCGAGTTCCTTCCGAATCCCTCTTCCATGGCCACTGCACCTCATTTCAATCCGCTCAACCGAACCAGCCCATCTCCGAACGCAAGTTATGAGGATGAGTACGTCGAACTGGCCAACTTGAATGCGGCCGATGTTGACCTTGTGGGATGGACCATTGCCGATTCCGTCCAGATTCGCCACAAATTCTATGAATCCTTTTCGGTCACGTCCTCCAACGCAATCGTGGTGTTTGGTGGACCGCTCGATGCCACTTTTGCTCCCAGCCTGGACGTGCCAAACCTGCCCGCCAGCGAGGCCGTGTTTGGTTTCGGCCTCAACAATGGCGGCGACGCGATCCTGCTACGCAACGCGGAGGGTCACTTGATCAGCCGAGTCGTTTACTCGGCCGCAGACGTTTCGAACGAGAGTTCGCTGACGCGTTATCCGAATTTGAACGGAGCTTTTATTGCCCACGCGAAAGTCACTTCAAATTATGTTTCACCTGGGAAACAGTGGAACAATCGGCCCTTTAGCGAGCCCGCCCCTTCAGATCCGAAACCATTCAGCGTTATCGCCAGCCGAGGTGCTGCGGGGCAGGTGATTTTGAAATGGACCGCGGAACCCGGCCGCACTTATTCGGTCTGGCAGGCCTCCGCGATTTCAGGGCCGTTCGCATCATTGGCCACAGGCCTGAGCTTTACTAATACGGAAGCAGAATACACCGACAATTCATTGGGGAATGCGGGGACAAGGTTCTATCGGGTCAGCACACCTTGACGCGGCGTTTTCGACGGGGCTACTGACAAGGGCAAAGGCAACGACAGCGGCTTTCACGTTGCTGGAGTTGCTTGTTGTCATCGCTGTGATCGCTCTTTTGGCTGGATTGCTATTGCCGAGTCTTTCCCGAGCCCGGTTGTCGGCGCAAAGTATCTCCTGCGTCGGAAACCTTAAACAATGGGGATTGGCCACACAATTGTACGTTTCGGAAAACGACGACTACCTGCCGCCGGATGGCACACCGAATCCCGATCAGTCCGATACCAATCGCGGTTGGTACATCGATCTACCCAAGCAGGCTGGATTGCCGCGCTATCATGATATGCCCTGGCGTACCAATGCCTCGATTGATCCAGGGCGATCGCTTTGGATCTGTCCCTCAAATAAGCGCCGCAGCAATGGACGCAATCTCTTCCACTATTGCCTAAACGAAAATGTCAATGGCACCGGCGCGAATAACGCACCCGTCAAACTCACGTTCATTCCGCAGCTCGCTCAAACCGTCTGGCTTTTCGACACCAAGAATCTGCCGGCGGTCGGGTCGTGGTCTTTTGTTCACACCAACCTGCATCATCAAGGCGCCCATTTTCTTTTCCTCGACGGCCATGTGGCGCGGTTTTCCAGATCGGCCTATTGGGATGTGGTCAACAATCGCGGCCGCACCGATAATCCGGATCTGATCTGGAAACCTTAATTCCGTGCGCCTGCGGAGAGTTGCGCGAGTTGCGCAACAAGTCTTGTTGCACCGCCATCACGGGATTGGCGGATGCTCTGGCTCCCGCTCTCCGGCATGCGATCGGCTTCAAGTTCAAATCGTAATCCACTGTGTTCGGGCTGCCCCTGCTTCATGCCGCCTGGGGAGAAAGCGCGTCGATCGGAGGTTGCCCAGCAACGGCAAATTCAACAGCAATTGCCGGCATCGCAACACTGGCTGGCGGCGGTCGTCGCATGGTAGTCTTGCCCTTTGGTTTCGCGGGGATGACGCAGCCGCATCTCGGAGCAATTGAATGGTTTTGCCTGTTCCGGGACGACTTCGTGGATCGGCTCGATGAAAGCAAAATGCGCGCGATAAGGTGCCTTCTTCAGAAGTTGAAATGTTTTGTCGCAAACGGCATAACGCCGGCCCCGTTCGAATCGATGCTGATCGTCATCGAGCACTTCCTTGAATGGCCCAAGATAAATCACGGCCTGATTTCGATCCACACAAGGTCCTTGCTTGCCCTTGTAAGCCTGAATGGTGACAGAACGAAACTCGATGCCATTGACAGTCTGCCAGGGCGCGACATCGCGTTGCAGAATTTCAATGCCATAAAAACCTGCGTCCGCAAAAGCTTCGAGAAAACCTTCCTCGGTGAGCGCGCCTGAAATGCAGCCGCTCCAAAGTTGCGGATCATTCTGCATCTCCGCGGGCACTGCCTCATCGGAAACGATGTCCGAAATGACCGCGCGGCCCCCCCGACGCAACACCCGGAAAATTTCCTCGAAAAGTTGCCGTTTGGATTTGGATTCCACCAGGTTCAAGACGCAATTGGAAACGACCACATCAATCGAATCAGCCGGAACCAAAGGGCGCGTGAGGCGAAGTTCCTGGGCCAATTCGTCCGCAGCCAGGAACGAGGCCGCATTCGTGATAGGATTCTTTTTCAGTTCCAGGTCGAGCGCTTCGAGATCGAGCGCGAGATCCTGAATGCGTCCTTTGCGGAATTCAACGATGCCGTATCCGAGCCGCTCAGCCACAATCGGAGCATTGCGCCGCGCCACCTCCAGCATTTCATCAGTCATATCAATGCCAATGACCCGCCCTTGGGGGCCCACAACCTGAGCCGCAATAAAACAAATCTTGCCGGTGCCCGAACCGAGATCGAGCACAGTTTCACCCGGACGCAAATACTTCGCCGGATCGCCGCACCCGTAATCTTTCTCGATGACTTCCGCCGGGATTATTTTCAAAAATTGCGGATCGTACTCGATGGGGCAGCAGAGGGCCTTTTCCGGAGCTTTGGCCGCTGCCGCATAGCGCTGTTTTACAGCCGATTCAGCGGATGATGTTTTCATGGATAAGGGTGTCGGAGCATATCGAGCGGATTGCCGGCAAGCAAGGCGGCGATCGGCCGATCGAGCGGATCCGTCGAAACGCGTCGATCATTCGCGATGCACCGCCATCCTGAGCGCGCCACAAGGTCAAAGATATTTCCGAATCAATTCGCGTCCGCCCAGGCCGGCAAGGAGGTACGTCGTTTCGCCGCGCGTCCAACTGGCGACCGTCCATTCGCCGCGCCGGGTGAGGATCGGCTCCTGGCTGCGCGGCGCGGAAGGGAGATCGTCGGAGCGGATGACAAAAAGATGGATCAACTGCCCGCCATCGGCCTTCATGCAAAGCAGTCCGACCGGTTTGCCATTCCAGGTGGCGCATTGGCAGCCGAGACCGCTGAGCGATTTCATCTTTTCAGGGAGCGTGAAGCTCACGGGCACGTTGTTTTCCTTGAGCCACTCGGCAAGCTTTTGCGGGTCCGGGCTGTAAAACTCCAAACCGGCATGCGTCTCGAGCACCTGCAACATGGCTCTTTGGTAGGCGGCAAGCTCTCGAGGAGCAGCGCCGCGGAACCAGAAAGCCGAAAGAGCCAAAAGCAAAACAATGGAAGCCGCCCAAGCCAGCACCGGCCAACGCAATGTCCATCCCCGCTGCCTGGCTCCAACCTTGCCCCCCGCCAAAATGGCAGTGCGCAAATCGTCCGGTGCTTTGACCTGCTTGAGTTTGCCGGCAATGGCCGCGTCGAGCGACCGTTCCTCCGCGAACCAGCGCGCCAGTTCTGGATCTTCCCATGTCCTTTTCAATGCCTCGGCAAATGCCGGATCATTCGCATCCTGTCCCTGCGGGCGGAACGACTGCAAAATGAATTTGGCTTCGTGATTATCCATGATTTCGGCCTGATGAGCCGCCCAGTGTGGGCAGGGCGACAACTTTTTCGCGCGCGCGCCGCGCCTGGCGCAGCAGCATTTCGCGCAACTGGGATTTGCCACGAGCGAGGCGCGACATCACCGTTCCGATTGGGATGTCCAGGAGGCGCGCGATTTCTTCATAAGAATGGTCCTCTTGATAAAACAACATGAGCGGGGCGCGATAAAGTTCATCCAAATCCAGCAATGCTTGCATCACTGTCGCGCCGTCCATTTCGTTGATCATAGTGGGCGTGACCGCGGGCAATTCGTGATCCACGCTGCTCATTTCGTGATGCGGAAAGCGCGTTTCGCGGCGGCGCGATCCAAGAAACTCCCGGTGCAAAGTGGTGAACAGCCATGATTTGATTTTGGCTCGATCGCGAAGCTGATGGCCTTTGGCTGCCCAGAGATAAAACGTTTGCTGGGTGAGATCGCTGGCCTCGGCTTCGCTGCGGGAAAGGCTAAGGGCAAATCGATAGAGCACCTCGTAATAGGCGCTGACAATCTGCTCGAAGCTCGGCTCATCCACAACGGTTGGAGCGTTCAATCGGAGGCTTATTCCAGTAAATTTTACCGGTCAGACTTTGGGATATTACACACTTGGGTGATCAACGTTCCGGCTGCGGAGAAAACTGGCCGTTCGCGTAATCAAGCACCTGCCCATCCTGAAGCAGCCGCTCGCGCAAAACGCCATACGGCACCTCTTGCACCGGCACTTGCCGATCGAGAGCCAGACAGGCCGCAGTCGCTGCCGACTGCCCGAGGATCATGAAAACCGGCTCCATCCGAATGCTGCCAAACGCAATGTGCGACGCACTCACGCAAACCGGTACCAAAAGATTTTCGGCCTGGACTTGTCTTGGAACCAGCGCGCCAAATGCAATCTGATACGGCCGGATCGATACGCCAATGTCCCCTTCGTTCTGCACGTAGCCTTCCGGAGTGATGTAGCGCTGCACGTTGTGCGAATCGATCGTGTAACTCCCCATCCCCACCGGTTCGGGCGTGGGGCGCTTTCGCGTCAATTCGTTTTCAGTCATGACGAACTTGCCCATCATGCGGCGCGCTTCACGAACATAAATCTGGTGCGGCCAGCCGCCGTTGTCCTTGAATTCGTCTTTTGCCAAACCCCATCGGCGCATCTTCTCCTGCACCTCACGCGGCACACGCGGATCATTCGCAATAAAATAAAGCCATCCTTTCTGATAACGTTCGTGCTCCTCGAGAATTTCTCGCCGGCGCGCGTAACTGGCTTCCGGGTAATCGTAGTTCATCCCGATGTTATCGGTGCTGAATGGGCCGTGATTGTTTGAATCGGTTTTGTGATTGGGAATGGGATCGAACTTCACAAAAGTTTCGCGCCAACCGGCCCCAAAGATTCGCAACAACAACTCGTATTGTTTCGGATCGTATCCTTCGGGCTTGGGAAACGGCATCCGGTTCTCAGCGTGGTCCGTGAGACACATGCGGTAACAATAGGCTTGCACCTTCTTATCGCCTTCGCCATACGCGCCCGGCGAATTGGTGCTGATCCGTGGCAAGACACCCGATGTCGGATCGCCGGGAATCACATAAGGACTGATCTTTTGTTCGAGCACGCCAAAATGGTGACGGTGATGGAGCACGCCCGTCTGCACTCCGTTCCATTGTTCGCCGTAAACGGACTGCCCCTCGCGTCCCACGTGATAATCCACTCCCGCCGCAGCCATGAGATCCCCTTCGTAAGTCGCGTCGATAAACATTTTTCCGGAAAAGCTTTTGCCGCTGAGCATAGTGATCGAGGTGATGCGAGCGCCGGATTTTTTTACGCCTCTCACGCGGTCGAGCCATTCGTTGCGGAGAACTGGAATCTGGAATTCTCGCACGTAATGCTCGAACACTTGCTCGGCCACGTGCGGTTCGAAAATCCACATGGTGCGCTGCTCGCCATCAATGGCCGGTGTGCCCTGCCCTTTGTTCCCGTACTCTTCACGACGCTGCCATTTCCAGCTTTCGGGCCGCTGGTACTCTTTCCAGATCCGATGATAAAAATCGCGCGCAAGCCCCCCGATCACCGCTTTGTCGCCCGTATCGGTAAATCCCAATCCGCCGCTGGACAAACCGCCGAGGTGTTTGTCCGGGCCGACGATGACGACCGATCTGCCCATTTGTTTGGCCTGCACGGCGGCAATAACACCGGCGGATGTGCCGCCGTACACCACGACATCGAATGCGGCGCTGAAGGAGATGGCCTTCGTCAGGACGAGGATGCCAGCCGACAGCACGAAAACTCGCAGGCGCATGTCCCCGTTAAAACGCAACGGTGCGCGCCTGTCCACATTCGATTTGATCCGGGAAACATTGATGCCCTCGAGGCGCAAAGTGTCGGGAGAATTCTTTGTCACTTCCGGCCGATGCCAATTCGGACAGGCTTTTGAATTGAACAGGTCAGATCAGTGGCCCAGTCCAGTT
>JBFMDG010000374.1:0-7316 GCA_040754135.1 Verrucomicrobiota bacterium | reverse complement strand
CACATATTGCCCGTCCGTTCGCGGCGTGAATTCCTTTGGCGCGCCGGCTGCGGCTTTGGCGGGCTCGCGTTCAGTTACATGCTCGCGCTCGAAGGCTGGGCGAGTCGCGCAGGTTCCAAAACCGTCGCGCCGGCTGCCACCACACCGCCTCATTTCCCCGCGCGCGCCAAAAATGTCATTTGGCTGTTCATGGAGGGCGGGCCAAGTCATCTCGATCTATTCGATCCCAAACCGACACTCGACAAGTTGGCCGGCCAGCCGATGCCCGCCTCCTTTGGCAAGGTCATCACCGCTATGGGCACAAGCAACAACGCGCTCATGCCCTCGAAACGTCAATGGCAGCAACATGGCCAAAGCGGTCTTTGGGTTTCGGATTGGTATCCCCACATCGCGCGGCATGTGGACGATCTGGCCGTCTTTCGTTCCTGCTGGGCCGATGGACTCAACCACGTTGGATCAGTCTGCCAAATGAACACCGGCGACATTCTGGCGGGACGCCCATCGCTCGGCGCCTGGACGTCTTACGGCCTGGGAACTTCAAATCAGAACCTGCCGACCTTTGTGATTTTGACCGATGAATCAGAAGTGCTGGGTGGACCGAAAAACTGGAGTGCGGGATTTTTGCCGGCCGTTTATCAAGGCACCCTGTTCCGAAATGACGGGACACCGATTTTTCATTTGAAACCGCCGGAGACAGTTGGAGAGAAACAACAGCGTAGCAAACTCGATTTGCTGTCCGCCTTGAATCGTCATTATGCCGCCGATAAGCCGGATGATTCGGAACTTGAAGCCCGGTTGAAATCGTACGAATTGGCTTATCGCATGCAAGCCGCTGCTCCGGAATCGGTCGATATCAGCCATGAAACCGATACGACGCGGCGGTTGTATGGACTCGATGACGAGCCGTGCAAAAAATTTGGAACGAACCTGCTCATGGCGCGCCGGTTGGTCGAACGCGGCGTGCGATTTGTGCAATGCTACTGCGGCAGCGGCAGTGCCTGGGACGCTCACACGGATATTGAAGCCAATCACGGCAAGTGGTGCCGCATTTCGGACAAACCGATCGCGGGGTTGCTGAGCGACTTGAAAGCGCGCGGGTTGCTCGACGAAACATTGGTCATTTGGGGCGGTGAATTTGGCCGAACGCCTTTCAATGAAAAAGGCAACGGCCGCGATCATAACCCATGGGGCTTTACCATTTGGATGGCCGGCGGCGGCGTCAAGGGCGGCACCGTGATTGGATCCACTGACGAGATCGGTTTACGCGCGGTCGAGAACCGCTGCCATGTCACTGACATTCACGCCACAATTCTCCATCTGCTCGGCATGGACCACGAGCGGCTCACCTATTTCCATAATGGCCGCGACGAACGCCCCACCATCAATGGCGGCAATGTGATGAAGGAAGCATTGGCGTAAACCGGCGAGAAACGGGTGAACGGGTGAACAACAGACCCCAATCTGGCTTTACTCTGATCGAGCTCCTGGTGGTGCTGGGCATTATTGCGCTCCTCGCCAGCCTTTTGCTCCCGTCCATAGCGCGCGGCAAGGAATCCGGGCGCCGCACCCGGTGCGGCCAAAATTTGCGGCAATTGCAAATCGGCATTTCGCTTTACGCCAGCGATAACGATAGCTCCTTTCCCTCGCGCAGCACCAAATCCGGTTGGAGCTCTCAGCTGAAAAACTTCATCACCACTTCCACCCTGCTCGTCTGCCCCACGGATTTCACGACGGTTGCGAACGCTTCCCAGCTCCCGCCCAATCCGGACAATTGGCCACGCAGTTACGTCCTGAATGGGTTCAACGATATCTATCGCGCGCGCCTTTCCGATGAGGAATGGATTCGCTTCCCCAAAACCATTTCCCCTATCGCGCTGAAAGAAAGCACGGTCGAGCGTCCGTCGGAAACGATTTTGTTCGGCGAGAAAACTGCGGAATCGTCGCGTCTTTACGTGGATGTTCTTGCGGAACCCAACACCTATTTCCGCGAATTGGAAGAGCGCCGGCACAATCGATCACCGCGTGCCGGTTCGAATAAAGGAGCCTCCAATTACGCGCTCATGGATGGAAGCCTGCGGGCGATCGCTTTTGGCAAGGCCACTTGCCCGGTCAATATGTGGTGCCTGACCGATTTGTGGCGAACGAATGCGGCTTTGTGCCGCCCGCGTTGATTGCGCCTTACCTCCGCCACCCGGCGCGCGTCATGGCTCAAAAGAGACCAGCTTATAAAATCGAGTGCTTTGGGCCGAAACCTTGACGGTCCATCGATCCCCGGTTCGCTCGGCGGGTGTGAACTCTCGAAACCAGCCTTCAGCCGGCAACTTTTCGGCATAGAACAGCAGGAATGACCTCGCTGTCGCCGGCCATGAAATAGCGAACTCATTTCCCGCGCGCTCGATCTTCAGCTCGATCGGCGGACGAAGCAACGGCAGCACTTCTGCCTCGAAGAATTCCAGGGACACAATCCCGACGTATCGACTGACGATCATGTTCTGCCGGTCGATAACGAAGGTGGTGGGAATGAATTCAATGCCTCCAAAGTCCCGCTCAAACTGCGCCGTGTTCAGCAACACGGTGTAATTCATCCGGTGCTCCGTGACAAAGGGAGCCACGACCGACGCCCCTTCGCGATCCGTTGACACGCCGATGATCTCGAGTCCTTCCGAACTGTATTGCTGCTGAAAGGCAATCAACGCTGGAATTTCCTGAATGCACGGGATGCACCACGTCGCCCAAAAATTGAGCATCACCACTTTGCCCGCAAAATCACTCGAACGAACCAAATTCCCGGCGACGTCCCGCAATGTCCACTCCGGCGCGGGGCGCGGTTCATAACGCGCAATCGAAAGCAGGACATTGCCTGAATCCCTGGCGAAACCATCTACCGCAATCTGGTAAGTCGTTCCGGCTACCGCTTTGAAGCTGACCAAGCTGGTGGCGTCGGTGTAGTCGTCATTGCTCGCCACCGGCCTCAATGCATCGACGCTCGATCCCGTGTAAATGGCCAGAATCGTGTCGAAATCGCTGCCTTCCGTGGATATATTCACCCTGACCGTAAAAGGCGCCGTCCAGCTCCACCATACCGACCGGCCCCCTCTCAACTGATCGTGGTCCGGTTCTCCCGGTTCTTTTCGAGCCCCAACATTGGTTCCGGCAGCCGTGATTCTTTCGCCAGTAACTTCAAGGCGATTGGCGAAAAGGTCGTTGACTGGAGCTGGCAGCGGAAGATCCAGACGGAGGGACAACCAAAAAGTTCCGGTCTCGCCATCGAATCCCTCGACAGCGATTGCATAGGTCACACCTGCCTCTGCCGAGAATTGCAGTTGACTGGTTGTGTCGCCGCCGAAGTCATCGTTGCTCTCCATGAATTCGAGGTTTCGCAGAGCGCTGCCCGTGTAAACGGCAAGAATGGTGTCGAAAAAACTTCCGACCGTGGACAGGTGGCATTCCCCGTCGCGCGGGGCGGTCCACAGGAACCAAACTGATGCTCCGCCAAATTCACCGGCATGAAACGGTTCGTCGTCCTCAACCGTTGCGCCCACGTTGGACCCGCTGAAACTCAGCGTCTCGCCTTCGATTGGAATTGCCGAATCGAAATCGTCGTTGCTGGGAGCGGCGGTAGCCAGCCCGATGTGAGAAAGAAAACCCAGGAGGAACAAAACAGCGCATTCTCCGGAGGCCGAAAACAAGCCGATATTATGTTTCATGAAAGCCCTTTTGCTGAAGTGTGCTGGTTTTTACCAATTCACCCGGCTGGGGTCAATTCAGGATTCAAGAAACGCGGATCACCTTTTTCCTCTGGCTGCAATTGACTTTCACGCCTCGCAACGCACGATGACGACATGATCATCGCTGTCCCAAAGGAGATTAAAGAACAGGAACATCGTGTCGCGCTGTTGCCTTCGGCGGCTTATCAACTGATCCGGCGCGGCCATCAGGTGCTCGTCGAACGCGGCGCAGGAGCGGGCGCGGGATATCCCGACGCCGATTATGCCCAGGCGGGCGCCAAAGTGATCGATGACCACGCGGCCTTGTTCGAGCAGGGTGAACTCATCGTGAAGGTGAAGGAGCCGCTCCCATCGGAATATTCGCACCTGCACAAAGGGCAGATTCTTTTCACTTATTTGCATTTGGCGGCGAATCGGCAACTGACCGAAGCCCTCCTGAATTCCGGCGCCACCGCCTTAGCCTACGAAACGGTCGAGGTCAACCATCGCCTGCCGCTCCTCGAACCGATGAGCGAAATCGCCGGACGCATGTCGATTCTGGTGGGCGGTTATTTCCTGGCGAAACATTGCGGAGGCAGCGGTGTGTTGCTCGGCGGTGTGCCAGGGGTGTTGCCGGGACGCGTTGTCGTGCTCGGCGGCGGGGTTTCGGGAATCAATGCCGCGCGCATGGCGACCGGGCTTGGGGCGGACGTCACGATTCTGGAAGTCGATCTCGAGCGGATGCGTTTTCTCGACATCACCTTGCATACGGCCCATACGCTTTATTCGAGCGAAGCGCACCTCATGGAACTGCTTCCGAACGTGGACCTGCTTATTGGCGCCGTGCTCGTGCCGGGAGCCAAAGCGCCGAAATTGATTCATCGCCAAATGCTGCGCCGCATGCGCCCCGGCAGCGTGCTGGTGGACATTGCCATCGATCAGGGCGGTTGCGCCGAAACATCGCGGCCGACGACCCATGACAATCCCGTTTACATCGAGGAGGGGGTCAATCACTACTGCGTGGCCAACATGCCTGGCGCTTATGCGCGCACCGCCACGCAAGCGCTAACTAACGTGACTTACCGATATATCGAAGTGCTGGCCGATTCCGGACTCGAAGAGGCTTGTCAACGGCAGCCGGCTTTGCTCAGCGGCATCAATGTTCACGCTGGAAAGCTCACCTTCAAACCGGTGGCCGAAGCGCACGGAATGCACTTCGAGGCGCCCTCGCCTCGAAGCTCGGCGATGTTGAAGTGAACGATTTGGATTGAAGCGACAGGCAACAAAAGAAGTTTCGAGCGAGGACGCCAGAAAAGACGGGCTCTGTCCTACGCTATGCTCGCTTCGTTAAAAGAGCCGCCGCCCCGGAGGGTTATTTCCTTCGAACGTTTCTTGCGTTCTTCATTCCATTTAAAAGTTTCCAATCGCTTTGGCGCTGGCTAAGAATTCGCCGGTGTCCAATGAAACTTTTCCGCACCTTGTTCGCTTTCATGGCGGCGTTTTACACTCAGGCCGCTGATCTCGTCACGGCGGCGCATGAGGGGGCGAAGAACCGGCCGCCATTGCAGCCGAAGGCTTACCTCGAGTTGCCTCTCGGCGCGATCCGCCCGCAGGGCTGGCTGCGGCTGCAACTCGAACGCCAGCGCGACGGACTCACCGGCAACCTCGATCAGCGCTACGAAAAAATTGTCGGCCCGCGCAACGGCTGGCTCGGAGGCGATGGCGACGGCTGGGAACGCGGACCGTATTGGCTCGATGGCCTGGTGCCGCTGGCCTACCTCCTCGAAGACGAAAAGCTTAAAGCCATAGCCAAACCATGGATCGAATGGTCGCTCAATCACCAGGAGCCCTCGGGTTACTTCGGCCCAAAACGTTTCGCCCAGGAACCGCCGCCCGAGCCCGGAATTCAAAAAACGCCTCGCGAAGATTGGTGGCCGCGCATGGTCATGTTGAAAGTGCTGCAGCAGTATTACAGCGCCACCGGCGACCGCCGCGTGCCCGATTTGATGCGGCGCTATTTTCGCTATCAACTCGAACAATTGCCCAAAACCCCACTCGATCATTGGTCCTTTTGGGCCAATCGCCGCGGCGCCGACAACCTCATGGCTGTCTATTGGCTCTACAATTTGACCGGCGAGAAATTCCTTCTTGAATTGGGCGAACTGATCCATCGCCAGACATTCCCATACACCGATGTGTTTCTGAATGAAGATCCGGCCCCTTCTCCCGACCTCGCGCACCTTTACCCGTACAACACCGGGAATCGTTATCCGTTCAACCCCGATCTCATCCGGCGATTGAGCGTCGATCAATTGCAGAGTTTCCATTGCGTGAATCTCGCGCAAGGGATCAAAGCGCCGGTGGTCTTTTGGCAGCATCATCCCGAGGACCGCTACCTTCGGGCGGTGAAGAAGGCGTTTGCCGACATCAAAAAACATCACGGCCAGCCGCAAGGCATGTATGGCGCGGATGAACCGATGCATGGCAACGATCCCACGCAAGGGATCGAGCTTTGTTCGGTGGTCGAACTCATGTTTTCGCTCGAAACCATGCTGAGCATCACGGGCGATCTCGATTTCGCCGATCACCTCGAACGCATTGCGTTCAACGCCCTGCCCGCCCAAACGACCGAGGACTTCAATGAACGGCAATATTTTCAATGCGCCAATCAGGTGCTCGTGACGCGGGCGCGGAGGAATTCGTACGAGGAGGACAATCACGGCGGCACGGATCCGTGCTTTGGATTGCTCACCGGTTATCCCTGCTGCACCTGCAACATGCATCAAGGCTGGCCGAAGCTGGTGCAGAATCTCTGGCACGCCACACCGGACGGCGGACTGGCCGCGCTCCTTTATGCGCCCTGCGAAATCAACTGGACGGCCGGTCCGGGAATCGCGGTGCGCATTGTGGAAGAAACCGCGTTTCCATTCGAAGAGACGGTTCGCTTTCGTGTCGATCCCGAAAAGGAAGTAATGTTCCCGATTCAGCTGCGTGTTCCGGGTTGGGCCACGAGCGTGGCGCTCGAAATCAACGGTCAGCCGGTGGACAGCAGGCCGGAAAAACGCCGGGTGACTTTGAAGCGCGCCTGGCGCAAAGGCGACGTGGTGACGGTGCGGTTCGGAACGCAAATTCAAACCAGCCGCTGGGCCGAGAACGCGGTCGCGATCGAACGCGGTCCGCTCGTTTACGCCTTGCGCATCGAGGAAGAATGGCGCCACGTGAAAGATCCCGATCGATGGGGAGATTATTTTGAAGTGCGCCCGCGGAGCGCGTGGAATTATGGATTGCTCGAATCCGCGGTGAATGCTCCGGAAAATGGATTCAAACTCGTGAACAATGCGCCGGCCGAAAAATATCCATGGACCCTTGGAGGCGCGCCGCTGCAATTGCAGACGCAAGCCAAGCGCATTCCCGAATGGCAGCTTTACAACCATCGAGCCGGCCCGCTTCCGCACAGCGGCCCGCAACGGCATCTGGAAAAAGCGCCGGCGGAATCCATCGTCCTCGTTCCCTACGGCTGCACGCGCTTGCGAATCACAGAATTTCCAGTGGTCAAATAAAGCCCGGCTATGCGGCTCAAATTGTTGATCACAGGCCCGTGCGGAAGAG
>JBFMDG010000373.1:0-7331 GCA_040754135.1 Verrucomicrobiota bacterium | reverse complement strand
CGCGCCAAACAAAGGCCGGGCCGAAAGGTCCGGCCTCTTTTTTTCTCCGCGACAACTCGGGCAGGGAAAGGCAACTTTGTCTTTCGCGTTCACTTCGAGACGGATCAATCACGCTTGAGTGCGAAGATCATGAACAACATTGAAGCCGATCGGATTGCCCAGCAGCAGCGCCAAATGAAACGGGTCGTTTGGTTCATTGTCGGGCTCAATGCCGCGCTGTTTCTGATTTTTGGATTGAAGTGCAGTCCAGATCAACCCGCCGATACAACCCTCCCCACCAACGTTCCTCCGCCTATTGCGACCAATGCCCCGGCGAATCGCCGGTGAAACGGGCACCTTCAAAGGCATCCATAACGCCGTGAAAGCCCCAGAACACGAACCGGAAATCGTCCGTCGCGACAAGAAAGTCAGCCAACACGCCAGGAATTGGGTATCACACGCCAGGAATTTGGTATCACACGCCAGGAATTTGGTATCACACGCCAGGAATTTGGTATCACACGCCAGGAATTTGGTATCACACGCCAGGAATTTGCTATCACACGCCAGGAATTTGCTATCACACGCCAGGAATTCGGTATCACACGCCAGGAATTTGGTATCACACGCCAGGAATTTGCTATCACACGCCAGGAATTTGCTATCACACGCCAGGAATTCGGTATCACACGCCAGGAAAAGGGTTCCGAGCAGCCACATCGTCCCAAATCTCACGATTCATGGGGAGCGCGTCCCGCCTCGGGCGGTTTTCCGCGCCTCGCGGAAAACAAAAGGCTGCACCAAACGCATCGCGCGTCGCGTTGACCTCCGTGCAACATGCTCAAGGCATTCGCTGGAGAGGGTTTACCACGGCTCGCATTCTGGGCATGCGCGTCGGATATGGCGACGGTCCACTGACGAAGGAGTCCGCGGATTGGCTCGCAGCATGGCTGAAATAGCACGGAGTTGCCGGCCCGAAGCAAAAAGCCGATGAAGAATCACAGTGATGACCCGGCGGTAGCGGAGCGCGGCTTTACAAGCCGCAGCAACGTGACCGAAGACAAATCGCTTCAGGTTTGTTTTCCCGTAATGATAGCCAACGCTCCTGCCGGGCGCAGATCCGCGCTGAAGTTCGGACATTTTGCGATCAAACCTTATGTCCAGAACCACGTCTCAAACTTTATCGATCAAAAATCTTTCCGACAAAGGTCGCGACGAAGTTTTCGACAAAGGAATGAGGGGCGCAGACCTGCGGGCTGTGAACACGACGGGCCCATTTATTTTTCCCCGGCATGGCAGTACTTGGCGTCGTGGAGATCAAGCCATTGCAGAGCGGCGCGGAAGTGAGTAGGGTGATCCGCCGATGCCGATAATCAATCCGGTCGAGGCTGGCCATGGTTGAACCTCCGGTGCAGGATCATGCAACCTGAATCCATTCCATTTGAAATTGGAGACCGTCCGGCATGAAGCGCCTCTCGACGCCCCTGGTTAATGTCCTGTTTGCCAGTTTTTATTTTTTTGCGGGCAAACTCGGTCTCTCCCTCGCTTTCGTTCATGAAAGCGCCACGGCGGTCTGGCCACCGACGGGATTGTCATTGGCGGCGGTGCTGTTGTTAGGATACCGGGTTTGTCCAGGCATTTTCGTGGGAGCGTTCCTGGTGAATTTCACCACCGGCCATGTGCCTTTTGGCGGCATTTCCTGGCTCTTCGCAAAAGCGTTCGGGATTGCCACGGGCAACATGCTGGAAGCGTTGCTTGGCGCCTGGCTGATCCAGCGGTTCGCTGGCGGAGCGCGAACCTTTGAAGCCGTTCGAAACATTCCGCGTTTCACGCTCATCTGTGCCGCGAGCACCGCGCTCTGCGCGAGCATCGGCATGGTGACATTGGGCGCGACAGGTTTCGCGCTTTGGCGTGATTTTTCGTCGATCTGGCTGACGTGGTGGCTGGGGGATTTGGTGAGCGCTTTTGTCGTTGCGCCTTTGGTGCTGGTGTGGTGGTTGCATCCGCGTCCGCGATGGCCGGAGCGCCAATGGTTGGAAGCGGGGGCGTTGTTGCTCCTGGTTTTTTTGGTCAATCAAATGGTCTTCGGCGGATGGTTTCCCTCGCGCATCAAAAATTATCCCCTCGAATACGCCGGCATTCCGTTGTTGTTGTGGGCGGCCTTTCGGTTCACGTATCACGGCGCGGTCACGGTCGTGATGTTGATGTCGGGCGTGGCGATCTTTGGAACGTTGCGTGAACTCGGTCCGTTTGCCACGTCGGATCCGAACGATTCCTTGCTCTTGCTCCAGGCCTTTATGGGGATTATCAGCTTGAGCGGATTGGTCCTGGCCTCGGTCGTTTCAGAAAGGCAATCGGCCCAGGAAAAACTGACGCTCTATCACGAGATTTTTGCGCACTCGACGGACGGGATAGCGGTGATTGATCCGCAAGGGCGGTATTTGGAGCAAAACGCGGCGCACGAAGCTTTGCTGGGGTATTCCCACTCCGAACTGCGCGAGAAAACTCCCGCCATTCACCTGGGCGAAGAGAGCTTTCGCCTGGTGGCGCAGGAGCTGGCCGAGAAGGGGCAGTATCGTGGCGAATTG
Organism: Verrucomicrobiota bacterium; assembly: GCA_040754135.1. Classification (GTDB taxonomy): domain Bacteria; phylum Verrucomicrobiota; class Verrucomicrobiia; order Limisphaerales; family SIBE01; genus JBFMDG01. The sequence continues at coordinate 4,764 of JBFMDG010000373.1, read as the reverse complement.
ACCAGCCGCACTCGAACCGGCAAATGGGTCACGCTCGATCTTTCGGCGTTTTCCATGAGGGATGAGCAGGGAAAGCCGCTCTACTTCGTCGGGATCAAGCGGGATGTTTCCTTGCGCAAACAGGCCGAAGCCGCGCTCCGCTTTCAGAAGACACTGTTGGAAGCCCAGAGCGAAGCTTCGATTGACGGGATTCTGGTGGTGGCCAGCGATGGCCGTCTGCTTTCTTACAACCGGCGCTTTGTCCAGATGTGGGCCATTCCGGAAGAGGTGCTGACGCTCGGCTCGGATGAAGCGGCGTTGCGCTGGGTCAAAGACAAAGTGTTGCAACCGGAGGAATTCCTGGTCCGGGTTCAATATCTCTACGGGCACGCCGACTTGACGAGCCGGGATGAAATCGTGCTGCGCGATGGGCGTGTGTTCGAGCGGTACAGCGCGCCGGTGAAATCTTCCGATGGAATGCGCTACGGTCGAATCTGGTTTTTCCGCGATATCACCGAACGCAAGCGCGTTGAAGAAGAGCTGAAGCGCGAATCTGGTTTCCGGCGCACCATTGAAAATTCGATTCCGGCAGGTTTGGCCGTGGTCGATTTGCAAGGCAAACAAACCTACGTCAACCCCGCCTTTTGCGAGATGGTCGGCTGGAGCGAACATGAATTGCTCAATCAATCGCCGCCCTTTCCTTATTGGCCTCCAGAAGCACAAGAGGCCATTGCCCGATCATTCGAGGCGACCATGACTGGTCAGGCGCCGGCCAGCGGCTTTGAGCTGAAATTTCGCCGGCGCAATGAAGAACGCTTCGACGCCCTGGTCTTGATCTCCCCCATGAAAAACAGCGCGGGAGGAGTGACCGGCTGGCTCGCTTCCGTTTCGGACATCACTCACCTGAAGGCAGTCGAGCGCCAGGCGCTGAAACGGCTCCATCACCTCGAACAAATTTATGAGCTCAGTGAAATCGTCAATCGCGCTGAGGTCATCGAACAGATTTATGAAACGGCGCTCGACGTTTTGATGCAAACGGTGGGCAGCAATCGTTCTGCGATTTTCCTCTCCGATGCCGCGGGCCAAATGCAATTCAAAGCGTGGCGCGGTTTTTCCGATGAATTTCGGCGGGACATGGCGCGTTACACGCCTTGGAAATCGGGAACAGCGGATCCACAACCGTTTTTTCTTCCGGACGTGGCCAGTGAATCTTTCGACCCCGAAATGAACTCAGTGCTGCAGCGGGAAGGAGTGGGTGGCTTGGCCTGGATCCCCCTGGTTTATCAAAAGCGGCTGCTCGGCCAGTTCATCCTTGCCTACAATGTGGCGCACGATTTCCGCGATGAAGAGCGTCATCTGATCCAGACCATCGCCGCACAACTCGCCTTCGCCATCGCTCGCAAGCAATCGGAAGAAGCGCTCCGCGAATCGGAACGATGGCTGCGTTTGATTGCGGAAAATACCACGGACGTGATTTTTGCGTTCGATATGCAGCGGCGATTGCTCTACGCAAACCCAGCGTTGGTGCAGTTGACCGGATATTCCGCCGCGGAGATTCGCGAACGCCGGTTCATCAACTGGATTCACCCCGAGGACCAGGAACGAATGCTTAATCTTTGGGATCTGCTTTATCAGGGAAAAGGGTACGAAGGCGAAGAGTTCCGGCTCATTACCAAACAAGGCAAAATGAAATGGTCCCTCAGCTCGTGGGGGCCGCTGTATGATGAGTCCGGACACCAGATTGGCGTGCAAGGCCGTGAGCGCGATATCACGGAGCGCAAGATGGCGGAGGAAGCATTGCAAAAAGCGCGGCAGAAGTTACGTGAATATGCCGAGGAACTGGAGCGGCGCGTCGCCCAGCGCACGGCGGCGCTGCAGGAAAGCAACGAGCAGATGGAGGCGTTCTGTTACAGCGTATCGCACGATTTGCGCGCGCCGCTTCGGGCCATGCAAGGTTTCACCCGCGCGTTGGTCGAGGATTATCAAGGCGTTTTGGATGAAGTGGGGCGTGATTACGCGCAGCGTGTGGCCACCGCCGCGCAGCGCATGGACCGGCTCATCCAGGATTTGCTCGAATACAGCCGGCTTGGGCGCATGGATTTGGAAGTGACAGCTTGTGCTGTGCGGCCTCTGCTCGATACGGCGCTGGCGCAATTGGCTTCGGAAATTCGCGAGAAACAAGCCACCGTCACGCTCGTCGAGCCATTGCGCGCAGTGCTGGCGAACAAAACGCTGCTCGAACAGGTGTTCGTGAATCTCATTTCGAACGCGCTGAAATTTGTCGCGCCGGGAACCGCTCCGCAGGTGCGCATCTGGTCCGAGGAAACGGAGAGCAGCATTCGATTGTTCATTCAGGACAACGGCATCGGCATCGACCCGATGCATCAGGAACGGATTTTTCGCGTGTTCGAACGATTGCACGGCTTTGATGCTTATCCCGGTACTGGCATTGGACTGGCCATCGTTCGGAAAGGCATCGAACGGATGGGCGGGCAAGTCGGTTTGACTTCACAGCCGTCGCAAGGGAGCTGTTTTTGGATTGCACTCGCCAAAGCCAATCTGCCGGCGACGGACTGATTGCGACGGGCGAAACCCCGAGCGCAATTTCAGACCCCATCCCGATACCCATTCCCTTTTGCCGCGGTATAGTTTTTCCCAGTTCGGTTACTCATCCCCGCACTTTGGAGGTGGGAGTTGGGGAGTGGGGAGTTAAGGGCGGTCGCAAACGTGACCGCCTTTTTTATTTTGATGAGCTGCAGCGCTGCGCAAAATTTTTGACAGGGAAAGCGGGATTGCAAACCCAATCCGCGACGGATGCACACTCGATCCCAATTGGTCAAATTGCGTTGGCCGCCGAATTTCTGCTTGACCGCAAGGATCGGGAAAGCTACATCGTGCGCCATGGCTACAGAAAAACAGCGTTCCCTTCTGCTGTGGCCATTCTCCCTCAACAAGCCTTTCACCTGAGTGTCGGCTGTGTGAAGTGGCGTTGCCATTTCTGCACACGGCCTCGCACAACGGCGGGTGAGTAGCCTTCGTTGATTCCCAAACTGGTTTCCCCCTCCCTGTGACAGCCGTTGCGGTCCGGATGCCGGCAATGCTGCCAACCTCGTGGCACGCCATTTCTCTGCACAATGCAATCACGGCAATTCCATATCCAAAGCAACGAAAGATGAATACACCTCGATTGATGAAGTTGATTCTCCCCGCGATGGGAGGCTGGCTGGCGGTCACGGCCGTCTTAGGCCAGACAGAAATTCTGGCGGCGACGCAGCAGACATTGGAAACGCGCTACCTCCTTCCCGCACCGGCGCGAACATTTGAAGTGGAATACGTCGGGCAGGTGACAGGAATTCCTGCTGGAACCAAATTGCTCCGCGTTTGGATGCCCGTGCCGCAGGATTCAACCGTTCAGAAGATTCGCAATCTCACCCTGGATCGATCTCCGCGATTGACCATCGAGCCGAAATACGGGAATCGCATCGCCTACTGGGAAATTCAAAATCCTGAGGGCGCGGTTGACTTGAAGATGCGGTTCACCTGCACACGCCATGAAGTGCGGATGAATCTGGAAGCGCTCGATTCCGATGGGAAAGAGGCGGCCGGCGACTTCGCCGTTTTCAAACAAGCCGATGCGCTGGTGACATTGGATGAGGAGATTCGCAAACTCGCCAGTGAGATTACGCGCGGGAAATCGACCAGCATCGAAAAAGCGCGCGCGATTTACGATTACGTCCTCGAGAAGATGACCTATGACAAGAACCACGATGGTTGGGGGCTCGGCAGCACGCGTCACGCTTGCGAAGTGGGCAAAGGCAATTGCACCGATTTCCATGCGCTCTTCAATTCTCTCTGTCGCGCTCAAGGCATCGCCAGCGGTTTCGAAATCGGTTTGTATCTTCCCTACGAGAAAAACAGCTCTGAAAAACTCGGCGGCTATCATTGCTGGGCTTTCTTTCGTGTTCCCGGAAAAACCTGGGTGCCGGTGGATTGCTCCGAGGCTGACCGATACCCGCAACGCAAGCAGTTCTTTTTCGGAGGTCATACCAGCAATCGCGTCACCCTCTCGACGGGGCGCGATCTGATCCTGAACCCAACGCAACAAGGGCCGCCGCTGAATTACTTTCTCAATCCTCACGCCGAGGCCGATGGAAAAACAGTGCCGTGCGACAAAAGCTGGTCCTACCACGACCTGAATTAAATCCGCCTGGCACCGCATCTGACGGATTCTGGAAAGTGGACTCAAAAGTCCTTCAGTTGCCGCGGGACTTTTCCGATAATTGGATCGATGAACCGGATCGGCTGGCTATTGCTGCTGGGCGTTGCGCCGTGGCTCTGCCCTGCGCAGGTGGCCACCATCACTCTGGAACGCCAGCAATGGTCCACTCAATCCCTCAGCAATTCCGTCCCGCTCAATTACCGGGTCCAGAGCTACGTCATCGGCGCGGGCTTGCAGCAGGTCCTCCTCTCCTCTCCCGGCGCCAGCAATGCGCTCAGCGGCACGGCTGTGCAAATGAGTTTCCTCACGAATTTTCCCGCCATCACAATGGCCAATAACACCGTGATCTCCGGTCTCACGCAATTGAACACAAGCTTTCCGACCGGCACATATCGCTTTGTCGCAGAAACAGCGACGACAAATCCAATCACGAAAAAAGTCATCCTTTCCACCAACACTTATTCGGTCAACCTGACCAATGATTTCCCGCCGGCGCCGCTCGTAACGAATCTTGTCCCTTTGGCCTCGCTGGACGCGACCCAAACTTTTTCGTGGACTCCTCTCTC
>JBFMDG010000372.1:0-7340 GCA_040754135.1 Verrucomicrobiota bacterium | reverse complement strand
ACCGCCGGTTGAACGAAAATGATGTAGGCCATGGTCAGGAAAGTGGTCAGGCCGGCGACCAGTTCGATGCGGAGGGTTGTTTGATTTTCGGCCAGGCGAAAGAATCGCTCGAGCATGCTGCGGTTAAAGCGGAATTCGCCTCGAGCGACAATGACAATCTACGGCTGGAATAGGACGCGCCTGCTGGAAGCGCAGCCCAGGATCAGACCTTTTCGACCACGTTTTCCAAAGTGCCAATACCGGAAATTTTAATTCGCACGATGTCCCCGGCCTGAAGCGTAAATGTGTCCGGGGGAACAATTCCAGTGCCTGTGAACAGAATCGCCCCATGCGGAAAAACCTGGCTGCGATAAAGGAACTCGACCAGTTCTGTAAAACTGCGCTTGATCTGCCCAACACTGGTTTCGCCCTGGAATACAGCTTCCCCTCCGCGCCTGATTTCCAGTTGAATCCCCCAGGTGCGCGCAAGCGTTTCCGAAGCGCCAATGGTGATCCATGGCCCGAGCGCACAAGAGCCACGGTAGATTTTCGCTTGCGGCAAATACAACGTATTTTCCCCTTCGATATCCCGGGAACTCATGTCGTTTCCGATGGTGTACCCGACAATTTTTCCTCGGGAATTGATCACGAGCGCCAGCTCGGGCTCGGGCACGTTCCATCGCGCATCCTTGCGGATTCCAACCGGGTCGCCGAGATAAACCACTTTTTCCGGCAATGATTTGAAAAAAAGTTCGGGGCGCTCAGCCTCATAAACACGGTCATAAAGACTGGCGCTCGATTCGGATTCTTCCATCCTTGCTTTCTTGCTGCGGAGATAAGTCACTCCTGCCGCCCAGACTTCCTGGCGTTCGATGGGCACGAGCAATTTGACTTTGCTCAGCAAATACGCGCTGAGGGTGTGCTCGGCCAAACCTTCGAGATAACGCAACGGATCTTCCATCTCGAAGATTTTCTCCATGCGTTCAATCCCGATGCTGGTCAAATCGAGCACCGTAGTGTCGTCGAGCGTCAGGCCAATGCGGATCAGACCGTCCGGAGATTCAAAGCGGCAAAGTTTCATGGTCTGGCTTTTCAGTAAGATTGAGCGCTGGGTCGTTCTGTGGTTGCTCCGTGGATTTTTGCCTCAAGCCGAATAATCCAGGTAAACCGTCTTGAGTCGCGAGTAAAACTCGATGGCGCCAGCGCCCTGTTCCTTGAAGGAATCGGTGCTCGATTTTTTGACTCCGCCAAACGGCGCCTGCAATGCCAATCCGGTCGAAATTTGATTCACCTTCACTACGCCCGCTTCGATTCGCTCCGCATACATCATCGCTTTCTTCAAATCCCGGGTCACAATCGATGCCGAAAGCCCCACATCCAAACCATTGGCAACGCTCAACGCCTCATCGAAATTCTCGACCGCCATCACCGCTACTACCGGTCCGAAAACTTCCTCGCGCGCAATGCGCATGGCTGGCGTGACTTCCCCCAGCACGGTCGGCTCCATAAAATAACCGTGCGCCAGTTCCCCGTCGGTCAGCCGTTTGCCGCCCGACAAGAGCTTCGCCCCTTCGGTGACGGCGCCGTCGATAAACTCGAAGTTGCCGGACAGTTCCTGCTTGTTTACAGCCGGGCCCATGTCGATGCCGGGATGAAGGCCATTGCCGACTTTGAGGGCGCGGGTTTTGGCGAGCAATTTTTCTGTGAATGGCTCGATCACGGCGCGTTCAACAATCACGCGGCTGGTGGCCGTGCAGGCTTGGCCCGTCAGGCCGAAGCCGGCTTTGACGACGAGCGTCGCCGCCAAATCGAGATCGGCATCGGCGAGCACGATGGTGGGATTCTTGCCGCCCATTTCCATTTGGGCGCGCGCCATTCGCTGGGCCAGTTGTTGATAGATCTGATTTCCGACCGCGTACGATCCTGTGAACGAGAGGGCCGCCACGGCCGGATTCGACGCGAGTTCGCCTCCCACCGCGCGACCTTCGCCGACGACCACGTTCAGCACTCCTTTGGGCAAACCGGCTTCGGCGAGCGCGCGGGCAATTTCCAAAGACATCGCGGGGGCTTGCGATGCCGGCTTGAGGACGACGGCATTGCCGCAGAGGAGTGCCGGAGCCATTTTCCAAGCCGGAATGGCGATCGGAAAATTCCACGGCGTGATCAGGCCAACGACCCCGAGCGGCTGGCGCATAGTGAAAAGCAGGTTGCCTGGCAGATCGTGCGGCAAAGTCTGGCCACCGAGCGTGTAGCTCAATCCGCCAAAGAAGCGGAAAATGTCGATGGTTCGCTGCACTTCACCCGTGCTCTCGGGGAGCGTTTTCCCTTCCTCGCGCGTCAGCAATTCAGCCAGCTCGGCCTTTCGCGCTTCGAGGCATTGCGACGCTTTGCTGAGGATGCGTCCGCGCGCCACAGCCGTCTGCGCTCGCCAAGCCGGAAACGCTTTTTGCGCCGCCTCGATGGCGGCAGCCGCTTCCGTTTTTCCGCTCAAGGGATATTCTGCGACCGCTTCGCGTGTATCGGCCGGATTGAAGTTTTGGAAAGTCTGTCCGGATTGGGCGCCGGCCCATTCGCCGCCGATGAAATTTGAATACGTTCTCATGTCGTTCTTCGCCGAAGGACGATGAAACCAATCGTCGGGAATTCAAGCCAATTTCCGGGAAGAATTCAGCGCGGGCACCGCGGGCATTGGAGGCACTTTCAATTCTCGGACCTTCTCGATGGGTGCAGGATTCCGCAGCCCGAAACTCACGACGGCGTGGTCCTCGGGATGATTGGGGTCACTTGATTCACGAGCTTGAAATAGTTAGAACGTGGCCTTGTATGAGCAACAAAGCCAAATGGATTGCCACGATTGCGTTGTCGATCGCTGTGATGCTCATCCTCCTGTTTGGTGGATTCACGTTCACCTCCAGCGATGGCGTGTTCAAGCAAGTGATCGGCGTCGGATTGATTGGCATTTTGCCTGTTTTCATCGCGCTGATCTGGAACGCGAAGGGGACGCCTGGCACTGGAACGGGTGGATCGGAAAAATAAATTCCGAGAGCGGAGACGGCGCTGCCATCCTGAAAAATCAGGGCGAAATCGCCGAGCTCCGCTTCACCTCCAAACGGCCCGGCTGCAGTTCGACCACGAATTCGGCCTTTAAGCCGAGGCGATTGGCCAGCGGCAAACCTTCCTCGGCACCGAGAACATTCAACGCCGTGGCCCAGGCGTCGGCTTGGGCGCAATCGGTGTGGCGCACACTGACGGAGACGGTCTTGTGCTGAACCGGGCGGCCGGTCCGCGGATCGATCAGATGCGAGTAATTGGTTTTGCCGGACGCAAAATTTTGGCGGTACGTGCCTGAAGTCGCGATCGATTCGTTGGTGAGCATGCCGCTACGCGTGGGATGTTCGATGGCAATTTTCCAGAGGCCGCGCGCGCGAAGTTCGCCGCCGATTTCGACCAGAAAATTGGTGTAACCCCGGCGATCAAGGAAGGCGCTGACGTGATCGATCGCCCATCCTTTGGCGATGCTCGATAAATCGATTTCGACCTGCGGATGCAATTTGCGCAATTGCCCATCGGCCAGTTCCAATTTTTGCCAGCCCACCGCGGAGAGCACATCGGCAATTTCATTGTCATTGGGCGGAGCGTTGCGTCGTGTTCCGGGCCCAAACCCCCACAGGCGAACCAACGGACCCACAGTGATGTCGTAAGCGCCTCCTGTGGCACGGCTGATCTCCGCTGATCGCCGGGTCAATGTCAGAACCGGCCAGGGAACAGGCGTCAGATTGGTCGTGGCCGAGCGGTTGAAAATCGACAGGTCGGTGTTAGTCCGCCAATGCGAAGTCATCGATTCCGCCCATTCGAGTTCCTTCGTGATACTGCTTTCGAGCGCGACAGGATCGGCGATTTCATCGTGAATCTTAATCGACCAACTGGTGCCCATAGTGCGTCCGCGCATTTCCAAGGGTTCGGGAGCCGGTTCGCGGCGTGGCCAGGCTCGAACCGCCATCACTGCGAACATCGCGACGAACACCAGCACCAGAGCCACACCATCGCGCCGGCTCCAGTGATCCGCCGAACCGCTGGATCGCAGGAATCCAAGCAGAGCGCCGGTCGGACAACCAAAGCGGCAATAAGCCTGAGGAATCCATGCGGCAGCGATCAGTCCAATGACCGCAAGAGTCAAAGTCGCCCAACCTGCTGCTGGCCACGACCAGGCGTCAAACGGTTCAAGGGCGACGAGGTTTATCCGCAAGCCGATGAGCAAGGAGAGAAAGGCAGCGATCAGCAGCAAGACTGGCAGAGTTTCCAGCCGGCGCAACCAAACGGAACGCAAAACGTTTTGGGACCCGCGCTGGCTTGGTTCAACAGAGGTTCCAGGTTCACCAATGGCATGGTCCACCGGGTGTCTTCGGCTTTTGAATAGATGCCGCGCCTGGCCAATGAGTTGTTGCGCCGCGCCATGCGGACAGATCTGATGGCAGTAGAGTTGTCGGCGCGTGCCCCAGGGAACGAGGAACGCAGCGGCCGCGAGCAGCACGAGACCTGGAGCCGCTTTCCAGGCCAGCCCGTGCGCGGCCCATCCGCTAAAAAGCGCCAGCGAAAGAAAATCGTGATTGACCCACCCGACGAAACCCACAAGGAGGATTTGCCACGCCCATCGCACAGCACGCACGCCTCGCAGCGAAGTGAATGACAATATCAAAGCGCCAGCAATCACACCTCCCAGCGCCCAGTCCCGCGGTTTGCCAAACCAACGACGCGTTCCGGCATCGGATCTCAACTCGACGGCCGAGCGACGCTGCAAGCCTTCGGCAACCGCTCGCGCTGTCATAGTCGCGCCGCTCACGCCTTCAATTTTTTCGCGAGCGGGGAATTCGTATTGGGCCAGTTCTTCAATGGTTCGCCCGATAAACCGGTTCAGGAACGATTCCGCTTTGCGAATCTGGTCCACGTAAGAATCCGTGTCATAACTGCGGCGCACACGAATCGCCGTTACCGTTTTTCCGTCCGGCGCCACGCCCACCAGACAATCGGTCGGTCCGCGATATCCCGAAACATTGTCAGCTTGAGGCGAAGTGCGAACGGCGAACCCAAGCGCGATGCCGCTCGCATCGAAAACGCGCAACCGGGTTTTTTCCGGCACGAACCGGACGGCATTCGTCCAGATCGACTGAATCTCGGCGAGCGTGATCGGTTCCGGAAAACGCAAAGATGGCGCTGCGCCCGCCAGCCGTTGTTGAATAGCCTCGGCGATGGCAAAACTTGTCAGCGTAGCTCCACTGACTCCTTCAATTTTTGGCGGAGACGTTTCGCTCGGTTTCCAACCGATCCAGGTGCGAAGGAATCGCGCGTCCCTTTTGATCATGCCCACGTGCTCTTCGGTGTCGCCGGAATGGAGCATCTCGATCCCGACCACCGTGCCGCGCGCATCGAGGGCGATGAGCAGATTGTTCGGACCGGAATAGCCGATGATTTGATCGGTTTGGGGTGAAGTTGTGAGCAGACAACCGATGGTGTCGCCGCGCAAATCGCTGACGAAATGCAAACCGCGTTCGGCATCGCGCAATTCGACGCGATGGGCGGTCTTGAAGTATTTTCGGGCCACGCGCAGCGAGATGGCGGCGGCGCGTTGGGTTTCGAACCAGCGGGCTTGTTCGTGAACCAGAACGATCAGAAGCAGGAGCACACCGGCGCGATAGAGCCGCAGAGCCATCGGCGAATTGAACAGACGATTCATCGAATTGGGCCAGTAGCTCACGTGTTTCCGGCCAGCCAGGCAAGGAGGAACTTACCGGCCAGTATGTGATTGATCGGGCGCGGCCAGGTTGCCACACTTTGGGCGTTCAGCAGAGCCGGTGTAATTTGCAACGAAGGATTTTCTATGAATACGGAGCAAACCTTGTTCAAAGGCTCGTCATCGCCCGTCATTAACCTCGGGCTCTTCATTCTTTGCGGGCTGGTTGCCGCCGCTTCGATCGTGGCTGCGATCCAATTTACGCCTTGGGCCTGGATCGGAGCTGGCGCCGCTATCGCCGTGGCATTCAGCTCCTGGCTCCTGATCAAGGTGCGGGTGTATGAAATCACCACCGAACGCATTCGGATCACCACCGGCATCCTGACGCGACGCACCGATGAACTCGAGTTGTATCGCGTGAAGGACACCACATTGGTCGAGCCGGTTGTGTTGCGGATTTTCGGTTGCGCGCATATCGAGGTGACGACGAATGACGCTTCCACACCCACGATTCAGCTCGAAGCGCTGCCCGCTGCGCGCGATTTGCGTGAGCAACTGCGAAAGTCCGTCGAAGAATGCCGCGATCGAAAACGGGTGCGTTTGGCAGAGCTCGAATGATGCTTGGGCCGTCGGCCTTGGCCTGATCACGAGGATCACCCGTCGTCTTACCCAAAGCCGATCAATCCGATTGTCTGAATCGATGGGCACTTTCGCATGGAATCCCGTGGCTTCAGCCCTTGAGCCGGCTGCGCGTTCCGATGGAGCAGGTGTAAATATGCTCGCTCCCTCCTAACTTGTTGTGGCCGGATGGCAGAGGCCCGGGGACTCCGAACGATGCGCGTTTTTTGCGGTTCTCCGCCAAAAATTGTGTGTTGCTTTCCGCGCCGGAAACTCTATCTGTCATCCCTCAACTTTGATTCGAAAGTAAAAAAATGGCTTACAAAGATGTGACCCCGCCCGCTGGCGGCAAGATCAGTATTCAGAACGGCAAACTCAATGTTCCCGATCAACCTATCCTCCCGTTCATCCGCGGTGACGGCACCGGTCCCGATATCTGGGCGGCGAGCGAGCGTGTCTTCAATGCCGCGGTCGAGAAGGCTTACGGCGGGCAGCGCAAAATCGCCTGGTTCGAAGTTTTTGCCGGAGAAACAGCGTTCAAAAAGTTCAACAACTGGCTCCCGGACGACACCGTGGAAGCATTCAAGGATTTCCTGGTTGGAATCAAAGGTCCGCTCACCACTCCCGTCGGCGGCGGCATCCGGTCGCTCAATGTGGCTTTGAGACAGATGCTCGATCTCTACGTTTGCCTGCGTCCGGTGCAATATTTCAATGGCGTGCCTTCGCCTGTGAAACATCCCGAAAAAGTGGACATGGTTATTTTCCGCGAAAACACCGAGGACATTTACGCGGGAATCGAATACTCCGGGGGATCACCCGAAGCGCAGAAAGTCCTCGAGTTTCTGGCACGGGAATTCCCGAAAGACTTCAACAAAGTCCGTTTTGGCACGCAGCAAAAGGCCGAGGAATACCTCAAACTGGATGCTCCCGATCACTCCTCGAAAAGCGCTGAAGTTTGCGTGGGCATTGGGATTAAGCCGGTCTCGGCGATTGGCACGATTCGCCTGGTGAAGGC